>JAJYLU010000298.1 GCA_021787505.1 Nitrospirota bacterium
CGCCCGTCAGCGCCACGGGCCTGATCGGGGGCGCCGCAACATGGGCGTTCACAAAGGGAAAAAACAAGGACAAGGAGAAATAGCGGCTATGAACCAGAAAGATATAAAGATGATGACTCCCATGACTCTGGGATTGATCCTCGTTATGGCTGCCGCGGGCGTTGTCGTGGTGTACCGGCTGCTGTTCGGTATCGGCGCCGCGACGCACCTCAGCGACATCTGGCCCTGGGGTTTCTGGATAGGTATGGATGTCCTCGGAGGGGTGGCTATGGCTGCGGGCGGTTTCATTATTGCCGGCGCGGTTTATATCCTCAACTGGAAAAAATACAAGATCATCGTGAGGCCGTCGATCCTGAATGCTTTTTTTGGGTATGTTCTTGCGGCCACCTCGATTACCCTTGATATCGGCGTTCCCTGGCGCATCTGGCATCCTATTGTCATGTGGCAGATAAACTCGATCATGTTCATAGTGGCGATCCATGTGGTGCTCTATACATCGACGCTCGCCACTGAGTCAAGCCCTATGGTCTTCGAAAAGCTGAAAATGACCGGCGCGTACCGGGCGGTAAGCAAGATCATGGTCCCAATCGTGCTCTTCGGCGTTCTCCTTTCGACGCTCCACCAGTCTTCTCTCGGTGCGGTCTACCTTATCGTTCCCACAAAGTTGTCTCCGCTATGGTACAGCAAGAGTCTCCCTTACATGTTCCTCATCTCGGCGGTGCTGATGGGCCTGTCGATGGTCAGCTTCGAGACGATCCTCAGTTCGAGAATCTTCAAACACAAGATTCCGATGGATGTCATTACCGGCCTTGCGCGGGGTTCGCTGATTGTCGCAGCTATCTATTTCGCGATCAAGGTCTGGCTCCTCGTATCAGGACCCGGCATCGGTGCGGCGTTTGACGGCAGCTTTACGGCGAACATGTATCTTCTGGAGATGGCCATAGGCGTCGTGCTGCCGCTCGTGCTTCTTTCCGTTAAGGACTTCAGGACGCGGATTAGCAGCATCTTTGCGGTGAATATCCTGGTTATCATCGGCACCCTTCTTAACAGGCTGAACGTCGGCATTTTCGGTTTGGCGGAATATGCCAGCAAGTTCGGGGTGGACTACTTCCCGTCTCTGATGGAGTTTGTTCTCACCGCAGGCATGGTTGCCTTTGCGTTTTTTGGGTTTAAAGTTTCGGCGAAATATCTGAATCTGTTCCCGGAGACTGAGCACTGAGTTCGTGCCGTCGCACCATTGAATTAGAATAATAACTCTTATGAGGAGGTTCAAATGGCAAAAAGGATAACAGTAGATCCCATAACCAGGATAGAGGGACACCTGCGGATAGACTGCGAAGTGGACGGCGGAAAGGTCACGCATGCGTGGTCCTCGGGACAGATGTGGCGCGGCATTGAAGTCATCCTTAAGGGAAGAGACCCGAGGGACGCCTGGCTGTTCACGCAGCGTTTCTGCGGCGTCTGAACGACGGTCCACGCACTGGTTTCAGTGCGTACGGTCGAAAACGCGCTCGGGATGGAAGTACCCCTGAATGCTCAATACATCAGGAATATGATCATGGGTGCACACGCAACTCATGACCATATCGTGCATTTCTATCAGCTTGCAGCCCTCGACTGGGTCGACCTCGTCTCCGCCCTCAAGGCGGACGCAAAGGCGGTGGCGAACCTTGGGCAAAAACTCTCGTCTTGGACCGGCAACAGCTACAGCGAGATCAAGGCCTCCCAGGACAGACTGAAGACCTTTGTAGAGTCAGGCCAACTGGGGGTTTATGCGAGCGGTTACTGGGGACACCCCGCAATGAAGCTTTCGCCAGAAGTGAATATGCTTGCGGCTCATCATTATCTTCAGGCGATCGAGTACCAGAGGGAAGTAAACAAGGTGGTTGCTATCCTCGGGTCCAAAACCCCCCATATACAGAATGTCGCCGTAGGCGGAGTCGCCAATGCGATCAACCTCGACAGCCCGGAGACGCTTAACATGGAGAGGCTCTACTATATCAAGACGCTGATAGACAAGGTAGGGGATTTTGTCGAGAACGTACTGCTCGTAGACACCGCCGCCGTCGGCGCCTTTTACGCCGACTGGACCCAGTACGGTTCGGGGGTTACCAATTATCTTTCTGTGCCGGACATGCCGATGGATACGAAAGGGACGGTATTTGCTTTGCCCGGCGGATATATCCCCGGCGGCGATATAGGCAAATTTGTATCCTTCAAGAGCTATCAGGACCCGTTCTTCAGGGACAACGTCAGGGAGAGCATCAAGCATTCCTGGTACGACGGCGACTGGGACCGGCATCCATGGGAGGAGGACACCGTTCCGAAGTATACCGATTTTCAGGACAAGGGGAAGTATTCGTGGGTGAAATCGCCGACGTTCAAAGGCAAACCCGCCCAGGTGGGGCCGCTCGCAAACGTCCTCTGCATGTATGCCGCCGGTCATGCTCCCACGAAGAAATACGTGGATCGAACGCTCGCCCTGGTGAGCTCTCTGGCAGGCGCCAAGGTCGGCATCGCTGCGCTCCATTCGACCATAGGCCGGATAGCGGCACGTTCTGTACGTTGTGCCGTGCTCTTCGACACATTGAAAGGCCAGTGGCAGGCGCTTGTTGACAACATATCGAAGGGGGATGTCAAGACATTCAACCGTCCCACGTTTCCTGCAGGAGTGCAGAAGGGTTTTGGTTTTCACGAAGCCCCCAGGGGTGCCCTTTCCCACTGGATAGTGATCGAAGACGGCCGAATAAAGAACTACCAGGCGGTCGTGCCGTCCACGTGGAATGCGGGCCCGCGGAATAGTGAAGATGCCCCCGGCCCCTATGAGGCATCGCTGGTCGGCAACCCGGTGGCGGACCCGGAAAGGCCTCTCGAGGTTTTGAGGACTGTGCACTCTTTTGATCCCTGTCTTGCCTGCGCTATCCATATGGTGGATCGGCAGAATAAAGAGATAGTGAAGGTCAGGGCGGTTTGAACGATGAAATATTGCGCATGCGTATGTTGCAAGGGGGCTGATTGAGGGTCCTCGTTCTGGGCATCGGTAACGTCCTGATGGGTGATGACAGCATCGGTGTCAGGGTGGTTGAAGAGATAGAGAGGAGATTCCGGCTTCCGGAATGGATCGAGTTGCTCGATGGCGGCACATCCGGCATCGAGCTTCTCTCTCACGTTCGGGACAGGGACTGTCTGATAATCATCGATGCCATAAAGAGCGGCTTTCCAGCCGGTACCGTCGTCAGGGTCGAAGGGAGTGATATCCCGGCAAAGTTTATGACCAGGATTTCTCCTCATCAACTGGGCCTGTCGGACATGCTTGCCGCTGCTTCTCTTACCGGCGATCTTCCCGACAATATTGTTCTTTTCGGCATCGAGCCGAAGCGTGTTGCGCTGGGCTTTGAACTTTCCAAAGAGGTGAGGGCGAATTTCGACAAATTAGTGGAGACAGTGCTGGCGGAACTGCGGAACATGGGCGCCTCTCCGGAGCCGTTAGAAGGGGTCGACCGAT
>JAJYLU010000299.1 GCA_021787505.1 Nitrospirota bacterium
CGTTGTCTATCTGTTCCTGCTGTTTCTCCTCTGTTTTCCTCTTCTTTCGAAGACGGCGTCGCTTTATCTCGGGGCCGTCTCATCCGGCAGTCTGAAGGCGATCGTAACGGTCAATGAATCCGAGGGCAACGAGTACGCTATTTCGACGCTTCAAAACAGGGATGATTTCGCCTCGCTTTTTTCCTACGCCCTTGCATTGAAGAGAGAAGGGCACTATGAAGAAGCGATCGCCTCATATAAGCGACTGCTTGAAAAAAAGGAAGACCCCAGGATATATGTAAACCTCGGGAACTGTTACGTAGGCCGGTACAACTTTGATGAAGCAAGAAAGGCGGACCTCGAAGAAGCGGTCAAATACTACACTTCTTCCTTACGCATTAAGCCGCTTGTTTCTGCGTACTACAACCTCTCACAGGTCTCGCGTGAAATGCTTGACTTTGTAAAGGGGGAAGAATATTTCAGGTCCGCCCTTGCCCTGGACAGGTCTGCCGTCGCCGGCTACAGGGCGATATCGGGCAGAAAACCGAACAGGTTTGTCGCCGACGAGACACTGAATCCTTCCGAATTCTGGGATTATGCCTTATCCAAAAATGACTCGCCTTCGTCCCTAGGAGTTGCCGCGGTTCCGCCTTTCGCAGTTTCCGTGGCGGCGCTGCTTTTGGGTATAGTCTTCTATCTCATGAACAGCCGGGAAAGACAGCGCGCATACCGCTGCAGGAAATGCTACAAAATTCTCTGCGCAAGATGCGAAAAGAGGGTTGTGTGGGGACGGATGTGCCCCGAGTGTTACTCCTCTTTGATAAAACTTGAGGAAATGGACGTGCGGGAGAGAGTTGCCCGGCTGCTGTCGATATACGAACAGCAGACAAGACACAGGAACTTTTTGAAGGTATTATCCTTCGTACTGCCGGGACTTGCCGAAGTATATGCGGGGAGGGTCTTCCTTGGTCTATTATTCCTGTGGTCTTTTCTTTTCTTCTTTCTTCTGCCCGTTATGGTTTTTCTATTTGTTCCGGACAGTCATTTGGTGTCACATAGTTTCATCAAGTGGGCCGCGCTCTTTCTGGCGGGGCTTCTCTACGTATTGTTTCTTATAATCACGAGAAAGAGGATCGCAAAGGGATGGCTTTAGAAGGTTCGTTATCCGATTTCGGACTTGCCGACATTCTCCAGCTGATTTATTTTCAGCGAAAAACAGGGGTGCTTACCCTTGATGGAAGGATGGACAGGGTCAAACTATTCTTCATCGAGGGAAACATCTCCGGCGCCGAGTCCAAGCGGCGGGTTGATGACAACCGCCTGGGCAAGATGCTGCTGAAAAAGGGGCTCGTGAAGGAAGAAGAGCTCCAGATGGCGCTCGCGGAGCACAAGAAAACGGGAGAGAAGCTCGGGAATATCCTGGTGAGCAGGGAGATCGTCGAAAAAGAGACTGTCACCGAGATTGTTAACAGCCAGATTACCGAAACAGTAATTCAGCTCTTCAGCTGGAAAGAGGGTACGTACGAATTCAAGTCCGAGCGCGTATCGCAGGACAAGGAACTCTCATTTTCTCTCGATACGCAGCATCTTCTGATGGAGGGCCTCAGGATCGTCGACGAGTGGTCGATGATCAAGGGAAAGATTTCTCTCGACATGGTCCTTACGAGGAAGGAAGAGGCGCCGGGCGATCTCACCGTGGAAGAGGAGGCGATACTCAGGTACGTCGACGGTGAAAACGATGTCAGCACCGTCATCGATCTCAGCGGGAGGGACAATTTCGAGGTGTCGAAGACTCTTCTGGGGCTGATGGAAAGAGGCGTCATCGAATCGGCCGAGGCTCCACCTGTAGTGGCGAAGATCGAGACCGTAGAGGTGAGGAAGCGGATGCCTTTCCTGAACATTCTCGTTCCTGTCGCGGTATGCATCTCGCTTGTTCTATCTTTTTCGGTCATGGCGACCGGGAAAGACAGCCCTTCAAGGCAGTTTAGGGCTGCGGGAACAGTCGAGGACCTTAGATACAGGATAGAATCTTATAAGATAGAACATTCTACGTATCCCGCATCGCTCGATTTGATTTCGCATGCAAAAGACCCCTGGGGAAGGCCTTATGAGTACAAGGTTTCGAACGGTTTCTTTTCTCTGCGGAGCGCGGGGCCCGACGGCGAATACGGAACCGCAGATGATTTATACTGACAGTCCGGCCTGCGGCGACCGGACGATGCGAAGAGGCGAAGGTACGTGAAGAAGGCAGTCGTACTGCTGAGCGGAGGGGTTGATTCTTCGACGGTGCTCGCAATCGCCGCGAGCGAGGGACGCGAAATCTATGCCCTGAGTTTCGATTACCTGCAAAGGCATCGTGTCGAACTCGAATACGCGAGGATGACTGCAAGGGCGATGAAGACGAGACGGCACCTGATAATAAGTTTCGACCTGAGAGAGATAGGGGGGTCGGCCCTTACGTCGGACATCGAAGTACCAAAGCGCATAGGCGAGGGACGGCCTTCTCCTCCGGACGAGATACCGGTCACTTATGTCCCGGCGCGCAACACTATCTTTTTGTCCTTCGGACTCGCCTGGGCGGAAGTGCTTGGTGCGGAGGAAATCTATATCGGGGCGAATGCGATCGATTACAGCGGGTATCCGGACTGCAGACCGGAGTATCTGAGGGCCTTCGAGAACATGGCAAACTTGGGGACGAAGGCTTCGGTCCAGGGAAGCATAAAATTTTCGATCAAGGCCCCGCTCATTTCGATGAAGAAGTCCGATATTATCAGGAAGGGGAGCGAACTTGGGGTCGATTATTCGTTTGCATGGAGCTGCTATGACCCGCAACCAAGGGATAAGTCATTTGTTCCCTGCGGACGCTGTGACAGCTGCAGGATCAGGGCTAAGGGTTTTGCAGAGGCGGGGGTGAGGGATCCTTTAGCAGAGGACATTTATCCGGATGTTGCCTAAACGCCGTACAAAAAGCGCGAAAAAAGTCTTGTAATGACGACATGATTCTTTTTGTCTTTCACGCGGCCGCAGTTGTAACGTCAGGTGGCCCTCAGAAAAAGGACTGGCTGGCCTTCCTGATATGTCTGTAAGGCGCCGCTACAAGCCTTTTTTCAGCGCCCTGGCCGGCCTTGTAAAGGTTTGTTTTCAACTATGAGGTTATCGCCGATGGTAAATCTCTGATAGTATAGTAAATAAAGTCGAGGAGGGCAACATGGGAGAGAAACTGTCTCAGGAAGAGTTTGTGAAAAAGGCGATCGTGAGTCTGAGAAAGGAAGGCTACAAAGGGATCCATTCGGTCTACTCGGGGTTTAATGAGGCCTTCAAAAAGTATTTTAGCGACGAAAACCCGGTTGAGGTCACGAACCGGCTCGCAGGCGAGGGGAAGATCGTCATCAGGCCGGTGAAGGGGGGTGTTATGCTCTATCTGCCTGAAGACGCTCCAGGGGCGGGAAGCGGGGAACAGGCGCTGAAGAAGATGGGGCTCGGTTGATTCCGGAAGGGCCGGCGCAGAAGGCGTTGCTTTCGG
>JAJYLU010000300.1 GCA_021787505.1 Nitrospirota bacterium
CGCCATGGTCAATTCGATCCTTGCCCTTGCTGCCAGAGGTCACGACGTTGCGGACGACGCGATAAGAAAGGGGTTAGAGGCGCTTGAGAGGTTTACGATCGAAAGGGAGGACGAACTCCTGCTCCAGTCGTGTATATCCCCCGTCTGGGATACGGCCCTTACCGCCCTGGCGCTGCTCCAGTCGGGAATGGAAGAGGAACATCCCTCGATCATAGAGGCGTGCAAGTGGCTTGTTTCAAGACAGATATCCACGAAAGGCGACTGGAGCGTCAAGAGGCCGAAACTCGAACCGGGAGGGTGGGCCTTCGAGTTCGACAACAGCTGGTACCCGGACGTGGACGACACCGCTGTGGTTCTCATGCTGCTCAGCCGGTACGCGGACAGAGCTTTCGTAAGCCGTCCGGACATCGAGAGAGGTGTGCGGTGGGTGCTCGGCATGCAGGGAAGAGACGGAGGTTGGGGCGCGTTCGACGTCGACAATAACATGAAGATGCTGAACCAACTCCCCTTCGGAGACCTCGAGGCGATGATAGATCCGAGTACCCCGGATATTACCGGCCGGGTGCTGGAACTGCTGGGTATGATCGGATATGACTGGGAAAATGAGGCGGTGCGCAGGGCCATCGAGTTTCTCAGGAAGACGCAGGAGGAAGACGGGACGTGGTGGGGAAGATGGGGAGTAAATTATATTTATGGAACCAGCATTGTGCTTTCGGGACTCAGGTCCGTAGGCGAGGACATGGGAAGCGCCTATGTCAGAAAGGCCGTCGATTGGCTCAAGAAAAGCCAGCGACCTGACGGGGGCTGGGGTGAGTGCTGCGAGTCATATAATGATCCTGCGCTCAAATGCAGCGGGGCGAGCACCCCTTCGCAGACCGCATGGGCGCTACTGGCACTGATGGCCGCAGGAGAGGAGACCTCGGAGAAGACGATCAAAGGTATAAGCTACCTACTCAAGCGTCAGGGGCAGGACGGTACCTGGGACGAAGAGTGGTTCACCGGCACCGGTTTCCCGAAGTATTTCATGCTGAGATATCATAATTACAGGAATTGTTTCCCGGTGATGGCGCTCGGAAAATTTGCTTCGAGGTTCAGGGGGCAGGTGCCCGGAAAATGAAGGCGCTGGTGACCGGGGCGACCGGTTTCGTCGGGTACCATGTGGTCAGGTTTTTGTTGGGGAGGGGTGTACGCGTTAGCGTCCTCGTCAGAAAAGGAAGCGACCGGAAAGCGCTTGATTCACTAGGCGTTGAAATTGTCACGGGTGATGTAAGAGATTATGACTCCGTAGACCGGGCGCTTGACGGATGCAGCCAACTCTATCATCTTGCCGCGGATTACCGGCTTTGGGTCCCCGATCCCGCGACGATGTACGAGATCAATGTCCAGGGCACAAAGAACGTGATGGAGGCGGCGCTGAGACGCGGTGTTGAAAAGGTGGTCTACACCAGCACGGTAGGGGCATTGACCGCCGGTTCTGACGGCAGGCCGGCGAACGAAGAGATGCCTGTCAGCATCGAAGAAATGGTGGGACATTATAAGCGCTCCAAGTTCATCGCCGAAAAAGAGGTGCGCGGCGCGGCAGAAAAAGGTCTGCCTGTAGTGATCGTAAACCCCTCCACCCCTGTCGGTCCAATGGACCGCAGGCCCACGCCTACCGGCAAGATGATCGTCGATTTCCTTAACGGCCGCATGCCGGCATACCTGGATACGGGGCTGAATTTCGTAGACGTGGAAGACGTGGCGGAAGGGCACTGGCTCGCGGCGGAACGGGGGCGCATCGGAGAAAGGTATATACTCGGCAACAGGAATCTTACGCTGAAGGATTTCTTTGAGATCCTGGGCAGAACGGTGGGCCGCAGCGCACCGAAGGTGAGGCTTCCGTATCTGCCGGTGCTGATTGCCGCTCATTTCGACGAGGCGATATCGAAAATTATTCCGGGCAGATGTCCGGCGATTCCGCTGACGGGTGTCAGAATGGCGAGAAAATTTATGTTCTTCGATGTTTCGAAGGCGCTCAGGGAACTCAATATTCCGCAGAGCCCGGTCGAGAGGGCGATTGCAAGGGCTGCGGTCTGGTTTACGGAAAACGGGTATGTGAAGGCGGTGCGCGGTTGATGGAGAGCAGGATGGCGGACGCAGACAAAGGGGAAAGGCCGAAGGCACGCGTCAGAAGACTCGGTGACGAGTGGGCGGACTGGAAGGGCGACGGCCGGGACCAGGCAATAAACGAGAAGATCACGACCTTTTTCTTTCTCCCGGCCGGGGTGGTACTTATCTTCGCTGCGCTTCTTCCTCTCGTTTGGTACCTGATAAAGCCGCGGATGGAACAGTTTAACCCTCTCATCGCCCACTTCGCAGAACGGTCCCTGATATTTTTCATCGCGGTGCTTCTCTTCCTTCTCGCGTTGGAAGGGGTCGCTGTCCTGAAGTTCGGAAAATCTTTTTTCCCGTATCGCCTGATGGAAGGTTTCCTACTGTCGCTGCTCCCGAAGACCGTATGGCTTGGCGCAAAGTTCGGCATAAGCAGGGACCGGGTCGGGAATTCGTTCATCAAGGTGCATAATTATTTTACGAAGAGCCGGGGCGGCACTGTCGATCCTGAAAGGCTGCTTATCCTGCTTCCGAGGTGTTTAAAAAAGGAGGCGAGGGACAGGGTCCTCGGGAAGGTGAACGGCGATGCGCTTAAGGTGCTTACCGTTGCGGGCGGCGAAGAGGCGCGGGAAGCGATCAGGGAACTCAGGCCGACGCTGATACTCGCCCTTGCATGCGAGAGAGACCTGATGAGCGGGATCAAAGACGTGGCCGCCAGGGTGCCGGTACTTGCCGTAGCGAACAAACGGCCTGAAGGGCCATGCAGGAATACCGACTTTTCGGCTGATGAACTCGATGACGCGATGAATTTCATCAGGGAGCGAAGGAGCTGGAAACCTTCGGCGGGGAAGTAAGCGCATGCGTTTCCCGATTGCACTCTACTCTTCACTGACTGCCTTTTTTATGAGGAATCTGCTCAAGGGGCGGAGGAAATTCCCTCTTGTCCTGATGCTGGAACCGACGCACCGCTGTAACCTTGCCTGTGCCGGATGCGACAGGATACGGCTGCATAACGAGGCGCAGAGCGAAGACCTGACCCTCGATGAATGCATCGGTGCGGTAACGGAATCCGGGGCACCGGTGGTGACGGTCACCGGAGGCGAACCGATGTTGTATCCCCATCTGAAATCTCTTGTCGGGGAACTTCTTGAGATGAAGAGACACGTCTATCTTTGCACGAACGGCCTGCTGACGGAGTCTTTCATCGATGAGTTCAGACCGCAGCAGAGGCTCACACTCAACTTTCATCTCGACGGACTCGAAGTTACCCATGACGGGATTGCAAACAGGCCGGGGACGTTCGTACGGTTGGCGCAGTCGATCACGATCTCCTTGTGGTCGTTGACCAGGACTTCCCGCGGCAGAAAGCCGACGTTCGGAAGCGAGCCGATCTCGACGAATATGCCG
>JAJYLU010000301.1:0-1646 GCA_021787505.1 Nitrospirota bacterium
CTATGTGGACATCTATACCCATCCCGCATTTGAGGCCAGGGTCAACGGCACGCCTGTATCGTTCAAGGGGAAGACCAAGCCCTTCGAGAACTCCCATGAGACTACCTTCGACATCAAGGTCAGTGGCATTGACATACCCTATTATCTCGCCTATTCGCCTGTCGCTATCCCCTTCAGGATGCGGTCCGGACTGCTCGACACCGATGTCGTCATCACGTATATACAATATACCGATAAGGCGCCTGTCCTATCACTGGCGGGGAACATTGTGTTAAGGAAGATAGATATTGCAGACCGCGAGGACGATCCCCTGCTGTCATTTCCGGCCTTCAAAATCACCTTTGCTCCCTCTGACATCATCGCAAAAAAAATACATCTCTCAAGCGTAACGCTGCGCTCGCCGCGGCTGCATATCTCAAGGGACAAGTCCGGCCGCATCAATCTGCAGACCCTCTTGCCAGAAAAAGGGCCGGAGGCAAAACCTGCGGAAAAGGAGCGAACCCCCCTGTCGTTTGACGCAGACAGGATACTGGTGTCCGATGCGCGGGTCGATTTTTCAGACTCTCCGGGCCCCTCGGATTTCAAGACCTCATTACAGGGCATTGAGTTGGGCATCGACGGCCTGAGCACGGCAGAAGGCAAGAAAGCGCACGCGACCCTCTCTTTCGCAACAGAGTCAAAGGAGACCGTAAAGGCCGCGAGCGACTTTTCGATCAGTCCCTTTCTCGCGGAAGGGACAGCAACTGTCGCGGCCGTGCCGCTCAAGAAATATGCGCCCTACTACTCTTCGCGCGTCCTTTTCGATGTCGAAGACGGACAGCTGGACCTCTCGACGCGATACAGGATCGAAAAGACAGAAGGAGGACCACATATAACAATCTCCGCACTTTCGGCAGTGTTGAGCACGCTGAAGCTTAAGAAGAGGGGTGAACGGGATGATTTCCTCAGCATCCCGTCGGCAGAGGTCAAGGACCTGTCCGCCGACACTTTAAAGAAAGAACTCATTGTCGGTGAGTTGTCGACGCGGGGCGGCAGTGCAAAAATACGACGTGATAAGGGGGGCGCGATAAATGTGCAGGCCCTTGTGGCCAAAGCCCCTCCTTCACAGCGTGCCACTGAAAAGGCCGGGAAAGAGAAAGCCGCGCAGAAGAAAGAATGGCTGATCAAAATCCTGGATCTCGCGGCGGACGGTTATACGGTGAAGGTAGAGGACCTCGGACAGCAGGAGCCGGCTCATCTGGCTGCCGAAAGGATCAGGGTTAGGTGCTCCGATCTTTCGACGGCGCGTAACGCGAAGGGCAGGGCATCTTTATCGTTTGTCTTTAACAGGAAGGGGTCCGTTGCGACGAGTGGGTCAGTGGGCGTGAATCCCCTGGCCGCGAATATTAAGCTCCGCGTGAAAGGGATAGAACTCGCACCCTTTCAGCCCTATTTCGCAGACCGGCTTAATATCACCGTGACGGGCGGGAGCATTTCTCTCAGCGGAGCTGTTTCGGCAGCCTATGCGAGTGGCGGCGCAGTGAAGGCATCCTTCAAGGGGGGCTCGGCGCTGACCGGCTTTGCGTCTGTTGACACGTCAAGCGGCGACGATTTCCTGAAGTGGGACGCCCTTAACCTCGACGGCATAAATGCCGGCTAAGATCGGA
>JAJYLU010000301.1:1656-3493 GCA_021787505.1 Nitrospirota bacterium
GTCTCTTAACCTCCAGAGAATCCTCAGGGAGCAGAGCGGCAAGGAGAATCCCCCCGCAAAGGCGGTTTCCGAAAAACCCGTCGCCGGGCCGATCGCCAAAGCGTCCACAGCTGCCTCTGAAGGCAAGCCGCCTTCGATGTCCCGGTCATCAGTCGGCGCAGGGCGTAAGATTTCCGGCAGTGGAGGGGCGGCGGATGGCCCTCCCGCACAAAAAACCGGAAAGCTGATCACGATAGAGGCTGTTACTCTCCAGGGCGGCACCATCAATTTCACGGACAGACATATCGAGCCTAACTATAAGGCAAATCTGCTCGAGATCGGAGGGAGGGTTTCAGGTCTCTCTTCGGAGGAGAACAAGTTTGCGGACGTTGACCTGAAGGGGAAGCTCGAAAATTACGCGCCACTCGAGATCACCGGCAGGATAAACCCTCTCAGAGACGATCTCTTCGTCGACCTCAAGGCCGATTTCAAGGACATGGACCTGAGCCCGGTGAGCCCCTATTCAGGCAAATATGCGGGATATACGATCCAGAAGGGCAGACTTACGCTGAGTATGAAATATCTGATCGTGAAAAAGAAACTCGATGCGCAGAACAACATCCTGCTCGATCAGTTCACCTTCGGGGACAAGGTGGAAAGTCCGGATGCCACAAAGCTGCCGGTGAAATTCGCCGTCGCGCTACTGAAGAACAGGAAGGGAGAGATCAACCTGGACATCCCGGTCTCGGGCAACATAGACGACCCGAAATTCAGCCTCGGGCGGATAATCATCAAGATTATCGTGAACCTCCTGGTAAAGGCGGCCACCTCACCCTTCTCGCTTCTCGGCGCGCTCTTCGGACACGGGGATGAATTAAGCTATGTGCAATTCGATTACGGGCACGCCGACCTGAGCCAGCCGGAGATGAAAAAACTCGATGCCCTCGTGAAGGCCCTTTCCGACAGACCTGCGCTCAAGCTCGAGATAGAGGGACACGTCGACATGGAAAAAGACGGGGAAGGGTTGAGACAGTATCTGTTCGAAAAAAAGATAAAGGCCCAAAAACTCAAGGACATGGTGAAGAAAGGGGAGCCGGCGGTCCCGGTGGATGAGATCCAGGTCGGGAAAGAAGAATATGCCAAGTATCTCAAGATGGCCTATAAGGCAGAAAAATTCCCGAAGCCGCGGAACTTCCTCGGCATCGCAAAGGACCTGCCGGTGCCTGAGATGGAAAAACTCATGCTGACCAACCTGAAGGTCGGCGACGACGACCTCAGGCAGCTTGCGTCGCAGCGCGCCCTCCGGGTAAAGGAATATGTAATCAAATCCGGGCAGGTCACACCGGACAGGGTGTTCCTGATCGAGCCGAAGTCTCTGGCCCCTGAAAAAAAGGAGAAACTCGCGGACAGCCGGGTCGACTTCAGGCTCAAATAGCGGCGCTATGCGGAAGGGACTCTCACGTCCTGCCCCCTCTCCCGGCGCGATGCGTCCAATTCAGCAGCATGGCTATCTTCCATATGACGAGGACAAAAAGAAGCATAAGGAGAGCGGCCATCAAGAATGGATGCCGGTGAAAGCTGATCAGGCTCAAGGCGAGGGCGACAAGCGCGATAATCGGCATCAAGGAGACCTTGGCCGACAGTGGACTGCACTCGGCAATGCATTCGTAATAGTAATCCAGCGCTGCACGCCCGGCAACGGCGATTACCGCAGATAAAAAGAGGGCCAGCTGACGCCAGCCGGTCAGCGAGAATGCTATTATGGAAGCGAGAAGCAAGAAAAACACGGATTCAAGAACTGCCAGTCTGGCTCCAGCCTTCATCTCTGCCTCTCCTGTGGATTTGACATGTCTAAAGC
>JAJYLU010000302.1 GCA_021787505.1 Nitrospirota bacterium
GATAACCCCGATATTTTCCGGGAGATCACATAAACGGAGTCCTATGCTCTGGGCATGTTCGGCGTTTCGTGCCAGGGATGTTCGGTAATTTCGAGGCGCTCGACCCCGTGTCTTTGAAACTCGTCCCAATATTTTGTCTCGTGTACCTCGAGCAGTTCCCACAGCTCTCCGCGGTCGAGGGCCTCCAACTGCTGTTCCCCTATTTCCCTGCGAAGGTCTCTTTCCGACAGGTGTTTGGCAAGCTGCGACCAGAACGCGTCTTCCTCGAAGTCCTCAATGAAGTCCATGGCCGGGCCGCTTTCTTCGAGCGCCCGGGTAGGGTAATAACGGTCCTGCGCAGCAGCGTGTTCGACAAGTTCCTCGTAACCGAAGTCCTTTGCTAAAGAGAATATCTTTTGTTCGAGTTCGCGATAGAGTTTCGTTTTCGGGGGTTCTTCCGCCTTGTGGGCGTGGAGGACCCAGTCTGCGATCTGTAACAGATCGAGAAGCGCGCGATATTCTTTTTTTGTAAAATCGATCTTCATAGTACCTCCGGTATGACCGGGCTTCATGCCTGCGTGGACCTTTCGCGGTCACGGTTTGGAATGGTAGCATGTCCGGCAAGATAATGCAACGGGGTGAAAAATATAAAGGCTGTAGTGCCGATGTTGAGAGTCCGGGGAAAAGGCTCTCTTCCGGGGGCCCCCGATACCGCTTTCCGTTCGCGCAGGGTAAAATAAGAAGGAGAGGAAGAGATGGCAAAACACAGACAGGGAACAAAAGGACCGGGTAAAGGCCCGGTGAAGAAGAGCGAAGCCGGGAAACCGGCGGCGCAGGGCGAAGGGGAAGACTGCCGGTGCAAGGAGATGTCGAAGAAAACGCCCCGCGAACTCCTCAAGGTGGCGATAGACGACCTTTCCTTCTGGAAAAAGAAGAAGTGATGTTATAAAAGGAAGCGGCCATCAGGCCACTTCCACATCCATCCCGCTCTCCCACAAGCCATGGAGGTTGCAGCGCTGGCGGGCAATGAGAGTGACTTTGCCGTTCGGCGCGTCCTCCTTTGTAAGGACAACGGTAAAAGATGCCTTCGGCTTCAGATATCCCTTCGACTGTATGTCGATCCTGCCTGCCGGCTCGTTTCCGATGTTCAGCGCGATATACTCTATCCAGTGGCTTGGTCCCATCGGATGGAGTTTTTCCCCGATACTGACCTCGACGGTAAACGGTTCGCCCGCTTTCACCTTTGAAGGCGCGGTGATGGCTGGAGAGTGGGACATCTCCAAAGGCGTTTTGTGCGAAGGGTCCTTTGCCCTGTTGATCGTTTCGAAAAGGCCGGGATCCACCTTAACCGGATAGTAGCGTTCGGCGCCGAACGCGCTTGCCGCGATGCCTGCCGTCAATGTACCGATTGCTGCGCTTTTCAGGAAAACTCTTCTCTCCATGGTGCCTCCTTGCTTTCGCGATTAGTGTCCTGCGCTCTGTCCCTGCATACATCACCTTTACCACAGAATTGCCGGATGCGCAATTAAAAGAGGGTAAACCTCTGCTGGTATCTGCAAGGGCCTCCAGTTCTTTATGCGGTCTTTTGATTCCATTGTATCGAGAAGTCCGCCTGCTGTCATTGATATGGATATGGATCATATTCTAAAAAAATGCGGAAATTCGCGATATTTCAAATTTTCTTCATAATAATAGGTTAATTTTTAGTAGAATAAACGAAATCCGGGGAGGTGAGAGACGCGTTGACAACCATTCCTTGATGTGGGACATTTGTCTTAAGGACGCCCATTGGGTCTTCGCAAAGGGGCATCCGACGGAAAGACGGAGCTCTTGTAGCAAACGAACTCGAACGCCGATAATCATTAACAGAGGAGCGACAATGATGAAAAAAATCTTTATAGTTGCGGTAGTAATGGTGGTGATGGCAGGTGCCGCATATGCGAAGAATTACGAGGTGACGAAGAAGGTTGGAGGGTATGAGGTGATCGTGACTCTCGACAAAAACCCGCCGGTTGCGGGCGCCGACAATAATGTCACGGTTACGGTAAAGGACGCTTCAGGTAAGGCAGTGACTGACGCAAAGGTGTTCGTCGACTATTCGATGCCCGCGATGCCCGGTATGCCGGCGATGAACTATAAGACAAAGGCTACCCCGGGGGGCAGCGAATATAAGGGGAAGATGAATTTTTCGATGAGCGGATCGTGGAGCGTAGCGGTGAAGGTGATGCGCGGAGGAAAGACATCGACTGTGAAGTTCAGCGTCGACGTGCAGTAGGCCGGCATGCAGAGGGACGGCGCGTAATGGTACTCAGCCGAAGGACTCTCGGGAAGCGGCTCCTGCCGCGCTGGGACGTCCTCCTAGCGTGTATCTTCCTTCTCGGCAATACGGTACGTGCGGCTGAAAATCTGGAGCTTCAACCTCTGGTTGATGAGGCGCTGAAGAACAGTCCCGAAGTGATCGCCTCGGAGGCGAGGGCCGATGCGGCGCGGTTCAGAATACCCCAGGCGAAGAGTCTGCCGGACCCGATGTTCATGGTCGGCTACCAGAACGAGGGGTTCGACCGGTATTCCTATGGCGAGACACTCATGTCCGCCTGGATGTTCTCGGCGTCCAGATGTTTCCGTTTCCCGGGAAACTGGGCTTAAGAGAAGAGGCCGCGTCGAAGGATGCAGAGACCTTTGGCGATCTCCATGTGTCGACAAGGCTGAGGGTTGCGGCGAAAGTGAAGGAGCTTTATTACGATCTCCTTCTCGCCTACAAGGACCTCGATCTCGTCAGGGCGAAAATGGCCCTCTTCTCACAGATCGAGGACGCTGCGCTTGCGCGATACTCCTCGGGAAAAGGCTCACAGCAGGAGGTCCTGATGGCCCAGGCCGAAAAATACATGCTCCTCGAGAAAGAGGAGATGTTCAGGCAGAAGATCCAGTCGACCGAGGCGATGCTCAATACGACTGTCGGAAGGGACGTGAACGCGCCGCTCGGAAGGCCGGTCGAGCCCGCATACCGCCCGTACGAAGAAAGCATGGACAGGCTTCTGATGAGCGCTTATGAAAGGTCTCCGGAGATCAAGGCGAAAGAGAGGATGGTCGCCGCCTCCCGGGTGAAGGTCCTGCTCGCCAAGAAGGAATATTATCCTGATTTTACCGTTTCCGCAGAATATGACAAAAAGGGCGGGCCCTTTATGGACATGTGGGCGCTCAGGACGGCGGTCAATATCCCTCTCTATTACAAGACAAAGCAGAGACAGGGCGTTTTCGAGGCCGAGGCGCTGCAGGTCGGGGCCAAGAACGACCTCGAAGCGACGAAACTGCTGATCGCCTCGGGCATCAGAGATGACTATTCCATGGTCAGGACTGCGGAAAAACTTATGGACCTGTATAAGAACGGTCTGATCCCCAAGACATATCAGGATTTCGATTCGGCCCTTTCCGGGTACGTTACCGGCAAGGTGGATGCGCTCACGGTCATATCGAGACTCAAGGCGCTTCTTGAATATAGA
>JAJYLU010000303.1 GCA_021787505.1 Nitrospirota bacterium
ATGAAAAGGACCGCCTCGACTCTCTGGATGAACAGGAAATAGGCGAGGGTGAGCTGCGCGACATTGTGGAAAAACGCGCCGATGAGACTCAGCCCTACCGGACCGAAGATATTTCCGAAGGTTAGATAGGCCAGTCCCATGGCAGCGGTGCTCGCCACGCCACCGCTGAAACTGAGCATGAAGGAGGGGCCTAGGAAGGTCCCCATAAAAATCGACCCGAGGATGACGCGGATCAGCGTGACCGTCATTGCGGTCCTGAAGCCGTAGAGGACGAGGGCGACGAGGGTGATGATGTTCGCGAGTCCCAGCCTCAGCCATGGAATGGGTGTCGGAAGCAGGCTTTCGAAGGCATGCAGTGAAAGGGCATATGCCGAGAGCACCGCGATGCGGTATTTATCCTGTAACTGCATCAATGCCCCTTGGAAGATCGCCGGCCTTACCGCCTACTGTTATGACGATGTGGTTCGGCAGGCAGACGATCGCACCCCTTGAGATCCATCCCTGCTTTTCGCATAGCCTGTTTGGACAGTGGGCCTCTTTGACCCGCACCTTCCCGTCTTTAATCTCCACCACCGTATCTCCGAAAGGGCCGGGTATGGACACAAGCCCGTCCTTGTCGCGCGGCAGGGTGTACTGAGGTTTGCCGTCCACCGTGATTACAATATCGGGGCCCTGGGGCATTGCCTCACGTGAGAAGAATATCCCGGCGACAGACGCCGTTATCAGGGTCAGGAACAGCAGTTTGTCAGCGATAGTGGTATTCCTAATGACCGTCTTCAAAGGTCACCATTTTTTTTATCCCCGGCGTTGTGTGGATGACGCCGTCTTTGTCGATGATCACCGCGTCCACTCCTGAATCCCTTACAAGCTTCATCCCCTTCTCCGGCCCCAATACGAAGACCGCCGTAGTAAACCCGTCAGCAAAAATCCCGTCGTCGCTGATGACCGTAACGCTCCTGCACTGCCCGGCAGGATATCCGGTCTTCGGGTCGAGGATGTGATGGTATCTCCTGCCGTCCTCCATGAAATACCTTTCGTAATCCCCTGATGTCGAGACGGCCTTATTGCTGAGCCTGGCCGTTGCCATCAGATCGTCGGCATCGCTTTTTTGTCTGGGGTTTTTGATCCCGACATTCCACGGGGTCCCGTCCGGTTTCAACCCGAACGCCCTTATATCTCCGGCCGCCGCGACTATCCCGGAGCCGATGCCGGACTGCCGGAGATCCGCCAGTGCCAGGTCGGCCGCATATCCCTTTGCTATGCCTCCGAGGTCCATCAGCATGCCCTTTTTTCTAAGGAACACCGTCGACCTGTCACGGTTGACGATTATATTCCTGTAATTGACGAGAGAAAGATTATGTCTGATCGCGTCATCAGAGGGTCTGATTTTCTTATAAAAATCCCACATCTTTATTTCAGGCCCTATTGTCGGGTCGAAGGCGCCATCGGATATCCCGGAGATATAGATTGCCCTTTCAATGACCCCCAGCGTCTCGGGAGACACTTTCACAGGACTCACTCCGGCATTCCGGTTAATCGCCGCAAGCTCGCTTGTCTCTTTGAAAAAATCGATCTTGTCACCGAACCGTTCGATGACCGAAAATGCTTTTTCTATGGCCGCATCAGCCTCTTTGTCTGAACCGGCGACGACTGTAATAGTCACGAGCGTGTCCATTAGGGGCTTCGTCTTCCGGTAGACCCCGGGGCTCTTGCTGCACGAGACGGCGAAGAGGAGCAGCACCGCAAGGAGTATTGCCTGCCTGCCGCATGACTTCTTCATCGTTTCTTCCGCCCGCTGTTCTGCCGGACGTGTTTCCTTCATGCCGCCACGCCCGCACTCCTCCCGGTAAGTTTCTCCTTCAGGAAGATGCCGGTGTAAGACGCCGGATTTTCGGCGACTTCTTCGGGAGTCCCCGCGGCGACGACCTGTCCTCCTTCTTCGCCGCCCTCGGGTCCGAGATCGATCACATAGTCGGCCGATTTTACGATATCCAGGTTATGTTCGATCACCACGACCGTATTTCCCTGGTCGACAAGCATATTCAGGACATCCAGCAGTTTCTGGATATCTACGAAATGCAGCCCCGTTGTCGGCTCGTCGAAGAGATAGAGCGTCCCCCCCGTAGATTTTTTCCCGAGTTCGCGCGAGAGCCTGATCCTCTGGGCCTCTCCTCCCGACAGCGTCGTCGCAGCCTGCCCCAGCTGCAGATATCCGAGTCCTATCTCTTCGAGCACTTCGAGACGCCGCTTGACCTGAGGAATGTTTTCGAAGAACTGATGCGCCTCGGATACCGTCATGTCGAGGACGTCCGCAATGCTCTTTTCCTTGTACCTGATGTCGAGCGTCTCGCTGTTATACCTCCGGCCTTTGCACTTGTCGCAGACCACGTAGACGTCGGGCAGAAAGTGCATCTCGACTTTTATCAGCCCGTTCCCCCTGCAGGCCTCGCATCTGCCCCCGGAGACATTGAAACTGAACCTCGATGTGGTATATCCCCTCACCCGCGATTCGGGGAGCATCGCAAAAAGGTCCCTGATCAGAGAGAAAAATCCGGTATACGTTGCAGGGTTCGACCTCGGGGTCCTGCCGATAGGCGCCTGGTCCACGCTTATTACCCTGTTCAGCAGCTCCAGACCGCTTATTTCCTTATGCCTACCGGGGGGTAAAAGGTCCAGCGCCGACGACAATTTCTTCTCCGCAGCACGATAGAGGATATCGAAGACCAGGCTGCTTTTGCCGGAGCCGGATACCCCGGTGACACAGACGAAAAGGTTGAGAGGGATGTCGACGTCAATATTTTTCAGGTTATGCTCCGAGGCGCCTCTGATGGACAACAGGTCCTTCGGTTTTCTCCGGCGCAACGGGGTCTCTATAGCAAGCGAGCCGCTTAGGTAGAGTCCCGTGGGGGATTTCTCGTTCGCCTCTATCTCCGCCGGCGTGCCTTCCGCGACGACCCATCCTCCCCTCACCCCTGCGCCCGGGCCCATGTCAACGACGTGGTCCGCCCACCTTATCGTCTCCTCATCATGTTCGACGATAATGATCGTATTGTCGTCATCCCTTATCGCTGAGAGAGACCCTAGAAGTTTTGTGCAGTCTCTCGGGTGAAGGCCGATGCTCGGCTCGTCGAGGACGTAGAGTACGCCGGTCAGCGACGAGCCCATCTGCGTCGCGAGCCGTATCCTCTGCGCCTCCCCTCCGGAGAGGGTAATCGACGGCCTGTCGAGCGTGAGGTAGCCGAGCCCCACCTTTTCGAGGAAGGAGAGCCTGTCCCTTACCTCTTTCAGGACGCGGGACGCGATTACACCTTCGCGCTCGGACAATTTCAGCCTGTGGAGAAAGGAGAGCGTCTTGCTCACCGGCATTCTGCTGAACTCGCCGATATGCATCCCCTGGAACTTTACGCCCAGGGCCTCGCGCCTTAGCCTGAAGCCCTTACAAGCGCGGCAGTAGCGGCTGGCGT
>JAJYLU010000304.1 GCA_021787505.1 Nitrospirota bacterium
ACTGAGACTCAGGAATATTCCTGTTTTCAGCCAGGCGCGGGAAGGCAACCCGCCTTACACATCAACCGGACTGAGGGAATGTCTCGAAAAGGGGGCAGAGGCCTTCGGCTGGAAGGAAATCAGGAAGAAGATCCGGGAAACAGGAACAGACGGAAATCTCCGCAGGGGGGTGGGCGTTGCATCGGCACTCTGGTTTGCAGGGGGAGGAGGCCCTCCTTCCACCATAATACTAAAACTCTTTTCGGACGGCAGCGTGAACCTCAACATGGGGGCGAGCGACATCGGCACAGGTACAAAGACAGTGATGGCGCTTGTGGTCGCCGAGGAACTCGGCGTCAAACCGGACGTGATCCAGATAGAGCATGCCGATACCGGGACAACGCAGTACGCAACCCCAAGCGGCGGCAGCAAGACGGTCCCTACGGAGTCACCTGCAGTGCGCGACGCGGCGATCAATGTAAAGCGTCAGCTCCTTTCGATGGCGGCGGAAGACCTGAAGGTCGATGCCTCCGACCTTACCTTCCGCGACGGCGAGATCGTCTCGATGCGCGATCCTTCAAAGAAAATCAGGATCACCGGAATATCCACGCTCAAAAAAAGGGGCGTTGTCGTCGGTGTGGGGTACCGGGGACCGAATCCAGCCGATAAGGTAGTGAACCCTTTTGCGGCGCAGTTCTGCGAGGTCGAGGTGAACGGGCGGACCGGAGAAGTAAGGATAGTCCGTTTTCTCGGGGCTCACGACAGCGGCCGGGTGATGGACCGGCTCACCTTCGACTGTCAGGTATTCGGAGGCATCACCATGGGGATCGGCCTGGCGATGATGGAAACGAGGGTGCTCGACAGAAACCAGACCGGCAAGATGGTGAACAAGAACTGGCACGACTATAAGATCCCTACCGCCATGGACGTCCCGGCGGACATGCTCTCCGCCCCGGTCGAGCTGCCGGACACGGCGGCGAATACTGTCGGTGCGAAGGGGCTCGGCGAGCCGGTCACGATCCCGACCGCCCCAGCCGTAGCAAACGCGATCTGCAACGCCACGGGTCTGCGCATCACCGATACACCGATGAGCCCCTCCAGGCTCATCAGGCGTCTTGCGGGAAGGAAGGAGGGATAACTATGCTTCCGAATTTTTCGTATGTCAGCCCAAAGAATCTGCGCGATGCGATCCGGCACCTTTCCGCCGATGGGGCGAGAATCCATGCCGGCGGAACCGACCTGCTCGGATGCCTGCGTGATCACGTCTTCGAAGCTGCCAGGCTGGTGAGTATCGGCAGACTTGACGAGCTTCGCGGCGTGCGCGAGACCGCCGACGGAGGTCTCCGGATAGGGGCCATGACGAGCATTGCCGAGGTCGCCGGTCATCCTCTCATCAAAGAGCGTTATACGGCCCTTGCCCAGGCTGCGGCCGAAGTAGGGAGCCCTCAGCTCCGGAACCAGGGGACGATAGGCGGCAATATCTGCCAGAAACCGAGGTGCTGGTATTACCGCGGAGAATTTCATTGCCTGCGCAAAGGAGGGGACAAGTGCTATGCAGTAGCGGGCGAAAACCGCTACCATTGCATTCTCGGGGGGGACAGGTGCTACATAGTGCACCCGTCAGATACGGCCCCGGCGCTCGCCGTATTCGGTGCATCAGTAAGGACCGCAGGTCCCGGCGGAGGCAGGTCAATTCGTATCGAAGATTTCCACGTGCCCCCGTCACAAGATCCAAGAAGAGAGACGGTGCTCGAACAAGGCGAAATCGTTACCGAGATAATTCTTCCCCCGGCCGTAGAAACGAAGAGTTCATACCGCAAGGTGCGGGAGCGGGGATCATGGGATTTCGCGCTCGCAGGAGTGGCCATCGCAATCAAGTTTACCGATGACAAGCCGCTAAATCCGAGGGTCGTTCTGAGCGGCGCGGCCCCGGTGCCGTGGAGGTCACGCGAGGCCGAGGAGGTCATCGCCAATAGTCCGATCGATCAGGCAACCGCAAGGAAGGCGGCCGCATCCGCAATGAAGAAGGCTGTACCACTGGAGCAAAACGGCTACAAGGTCGCACTCTTCCGGGGGTTGATCGAAGAACAGCTGCTGGCCCTGCGATAGAAGGGTCTCAGAGTTCTCTTCTGCCCTCGAGCGCCTTCCCGAGGGTGACTTCGTCGGCGAACTCTATGTCGCTTCCCATCGGCAGGCCGTAGGCGATGCGGGTCACTTTCACCTGAAGCCGCGCAAGCGTTTCTTTGATATACTGTGCGGTGATCTCGCCTTTCGTGTTGGGGTTCGTGGCGAGTATCACCTCTTTGATGTCCCCCTTCCCGACCCTTTCGACGAGCTCCCTGATCTTCAGCCGTTCCGGCGTGATGCCGTCTATAGGGGAGAGCGCTCCGAGCAGCACGTGGTAGAGACAATGGAAACTCTTCACCCGCTCGATGACGAGGATGTTGCTCGGCTCTTCGACGACACATATCCTGCTCCGGTCGCGGGACTCGTCGCTGCATATCTCGCAGAGGACATGCTCCGTGATGTTGAAGCAGCGTTCGCAGAACCTCGCCTTTTCCTTCACCTGCTCGATCGCCTTTGCGATAGAGAGCGCCTCCGCCTCAGGCATCGAGAGGATAAAAAAAGCGAGCCGCTGGGCGGATTTTCTTCCGATTCCAGGAAGCCGCGTCAGCTCGTCTATCAGGTTCTCAATTATTCCGTGCATACGACTTCCATGCTATGTCCTGGGTTTCGAACGGTGAGCGCTGCATCGGCATACGCAAATATACCCAGAGGGCGGGCAGATATGCTGAAAAACAGTCATAGTCGAGGCTCCGCTAAAAAACAAGGGACAGACCCGACCACTTCTTCAAGAAAAACCGTGCGGTGGTCCTGCGTTTACGTGAATCAAAATCAAATCCTGCCGATTGTATGACGTTTTTCAGCATGTCTGCCCTCTTCCTCATATGCAACTGGGATGAGCTTATCATCGTCCAAACATGTTCCCGAGGCCGCCCATACCGGGGAGTTGCAGGCCGCCCGTCAGTTTCGACATGTCTTCGTTCACAAGCTCCCGCGCCCTTCTGAGGGCTTCGTTCACCGCGGCGAGGACGAGGTCCTGGAGCATCTCGACATCTTCCGGGTTAACCACGTCTTTTTCTATCTTTATCGAGACCACCTCGCCGGCGCCGCTGGCCACCACCGTGACCATCCCGCCGCCCGACGTCGCCTCGACCGTTTTCTTCTTCGCCTCTTCCTGCGCCTTCATCATCTCTTCCTGCAGTTTCTGGGCCTGGCGCATCAAGTCTCCCAACATCTTCTTAGACATGTTCTCCTCCGTTCTGGTTATTGTCGGCGCCCTCCGCAGGGGTCACATCCACTATCCTCCCCTCGAAAAGTTCGAGGGCCTCCCTGATCAAAGGCTCATCCATCACTTTCTCCTTCAGGTCTCTCTTCCGGACACTTTTTTTATGGGACGTCGTAAGTTT
>JAJYLU010000305.1 GCA_021787505.1 Nitrospirota bacterium
CATTACCCTGTCCAACCTGAGCAGCGCGTTGATGTCGCATGCATGGAGTCCGATGATCGCGCGGAGTTGGATCAGGTACGAGATTGCCTGAGTCCAGTCGTTCCTGGTGAAGTGGAAGGTCGACAGGGCCTCCTTGTAAGGGAGAAAGAACGTCTTTGCCGACATCTCGCTGGTCTCGTAGCCGAGATCAAGTTCCTCGAAGCTCTTCACCGGCACGTATTGATGGATCGGCGTTCCGTCCTTGCGGGTGTCGATTCGCCTGGGTCCGATGACTTCGTTCGAGCCCAGGATAATGCGAATCAAGCTCTGAAATTCTGTTTTGGGCGCTATTTTGAATAGCATGGTTCACTCCTCAGTGGTTTGTCGCAGAATTTACCTTTGCGGTATGACTTCTTACCTCTGCGCTTTACGAAGGATGGTAGTCGTAGCCCGGTGCTTTCTGTTGATTCAATCTGTCCTTGCGCGGACAAAAGGCTTTTACTCTCTGTGCTCATAATTCCCCCCTTTGACCGGCTTTATCTGCCAGACGTCGCATCGAATAGGTAAAACGGTCGAGCATCCTGTCGCGCACAGTATAGGCGACCGCCATATACCAGTCGTTCAGCGTGGCAAGTTTTGGAATACGTCCCTGAACATAATAGAGGTTGTCGAGGATGGCTTGCTTCAGCGCCCCGGCCCCCGTTCCCGTCCGTATGTCTTCCGGTGATAACAGGGCATGAGGGACCTCGGTAAGCTTAATGTCTCTTCTGATACTTCGTATCTTTTCGGTCTTTTGTGACATCGGGTCCTCCTTTAATAGCTTCCCGGCTGTCTTTGGGCGCACCGGACAAGCTCTCTATTTATTTGCCATTCGCGACATCTGCGTCCGCCTGCCCGCCGCCGGACACCCAGGTCTTCAGAAGTGTGTAGGTGACCGCAAGCACCACCGGACCGATGAAGAGTCCGATAATGCCGAATGCGATGAGGCCGCCTATCACACCGGCAAAGACCATTACCAGAGGCAGCTGCGCCCCTTTTTTGATAAAGATGGGACGGATGATATTGTCTACTGTTACTGCTAAGATCGAGAAAACGAGCAGGACGGTTCCCCACAGCGCCCCGGCTTTCATGTACAGCCAGATCAACGCAGGGATAAGCACAAGCGCCGGACCAACCTGTGCTAGACAGAGCATGAACATCACCGCAGTCAACAGCACCGCCGCAGGCACTCCGGTGACCGCCAGGCCGATTCCCCCAAGGGCGGTCTGAATGAGAGCCGTCAGGACAATCCCCAGCGCCACCCCCCGGATGGCCTTTGCCGCGAGAAAAACAACCTCCTCCCCACGCTTTCCGGCAAGGCGACGCGCGAAACTGAGGACTCCCGACGTCGCAATGTCCCCTTTCGCATACATAATCGCCGAGATCATCACGGTCAACAAAAAATTAAGCATCATCAGGCCGAAGCTCCCGGCCTGTGTCAGGAACCACTGCAGTGCCTTGCGGGCATACGGAGCCATCATGACTGAACGTTCTTCAGGGGTAAGGGCGGCAAACTCCTGCCACCGGGCAGATAGCCTCCCGCCGGCCAGAGGAATGCGTTCGAGCCATTCCGGCGGCGGTGACATGGTCAGATCAGCCAGCGATCTGATCCGTCCGGCGATGTCCTCTGCATTTTGGATAATAGTGAGGACGGCTAGCGTCATCGGTATGAAAACGATGAGCAGAAGCGCAGCCGTCAATACTGCCACGGCTAACCCCCGTCGGCCCGAGAGCAGCGCCTGGAGCTTCAGCAGGCCAGGCCACGTGGCCGCCACAATCAGGAACGCCCATATAATGGAGATGAGGAAGGGTCGCAAAATCCAGAAGCTTGCCGCAATGAGCATGCCAATGAAAAGCACCGACAGGGTCGTATGGGTAACGTCCCGCACTCCGTTCACCTTATTGCCCGGACTATGTTCGCCGCTCGGATCAAAAGCATGGAAGGTCACGTCCCCCCAGTCGGCCACCGCTGAAAGTTATTCTATTCACGCTCCGACGTTGCCAGACGGTTCCGTCTGTTCATCTAATAAAGTATTTGTCCCCGGGGCTCCCGGCACCGCTCTCCAGGTTTTCGCACTCTACCCCGGCGTTTCTGGCCTTTTCTATTGCCTCGACGCCGGCCGACCGCTGTATTGTGTAGAACCTGATCTCCGGCGGAGAAGATGCCATCTCCGCCAGAAGGAGTATTTTCTGGTACTCATCCGATCGGAGATGGCGCGCAAGGTCTTCCTCGTTCTTCCAAATTTCTTCGATCATTATCGCGTTCTCCGAATCTACCTCCCGGTACACATTGCAACTGACACAGCCCGATTCAAAACTGGTCCGTTGCATAATCGAACCGAGGATTTCGAGCGCTTCATCCAGTTTTTTGAAAGGGATCGTCATCCTTGCTGTTGCATATATCATGGTGCCACTCCTTGCCCTGCGGCAGAATCATATCCCTGAACTCATGTCCGACTCCGGCGATCGGCTTATATGATCTTAGTTCAGTGCCGGGTTTCCATCCTTGAGAAGCAAGTCGCCTGCCGTCGTCAAAAATTCCGCCTTTTTATTGCGATAAGTTATCTTCACACAAGGTTTTTTTTACAGAAGCAGGACACAGAAAGGACCGCAATTAATTATTTGTTGCCGATATTTCGGTAAGTCTGACGATATTTCGGCAAAACGTCCCTCGCTCACCGCCCTTATCTCACCCGGCTTCTCCGGGTGAGAACCCGGTAGGCGCCATATCCATCGGGACTCAAATTCAAAAGAATAATGACCCTCAAGAACGCAGGATCATTCATCCTTATTTTTGGCCGGGAATACAGGTTCCACGAGCTTAATCGGAAGTTTAAAGATCCTCTCTACTATGCCTAATGTTTCGGAGGCTATGGCTGACGGCGACAGGAATGTTATCTTCGGGTCGTTCATATTCCCTGATATCCTCACCGGGACGGACAGCAGACTGCCCCCCAAGACATATCCCAGAATCGGTATCTTTCTCACCACCCTGTTGACCGTCTTCAGGGGGGATACAAGGGCGTTGAGATCGAGGGTCTCATTACTGAGATCGAGATAACCGCGCGCTATTATCCCCATGACGGAGGCCTCAAGCACCCCTTCTTCGATCTGAATCCTCTGCCCCCGGATAGCACCGCGTATTTTCAAATCTGAGTAGTTGATAATCTCCCTGTTAAGGTCCGGAAATTGCCCCTTGAAGTTCTCCGATTTATTCAGGAGATCCAGGGTCTTGTTGAGCGACCTTGCCTTGAGTATCTTTCCGTTTTTTGCGGAAAGGGTAAAGCTGCCGCTGAGCCTGCTCTCGACCTCCCCGATCTTCCCCTCACCCTTCAGGCGCGCTTCCAGCTCAAATGTGCCGGTGAAGTCGGCGTTTTTATCCGTGAGACAGAGAATCGTCGGC
>JAJYLU010000306.1 GCA_021787505.1 Nitrospirota bacterium
GTTCAGCTCACTCCTGGTCCTTGTTGGGTTGACAATCCGGGCTCATTCTAATTAAGATTATGCGTAATGGGAAACGGCGCGGAATTTGTTTCTCAAATAGACCTGATCCTGCGGAAGTCCATCGGCCAGATTGTCGGCGAGTCTGTCTTAAAATATAACCTCTTGAAATTCAATAAGGATACTTCCGCTCTGACGGCAGAGGACTGCAAAACCCTGGTTCAGAATATCAAGAGAGGTGTCTCTCTGTTCATAACAAAGGACGAAGCCAGGAAGCTTGAAGCCGAACTGGACAAGCTTTTTTCGGAACACATCACTTGATTGCAAGGGGGATAATATGGACCAGGTGCTGAGGGAGCCTCTATTCTACATATTCTTTATCTACGGCCTGAGCTTTGTGGTAATGGCCTATGTTGTGCTCCGGGGGATAAGAAAGGCGACCTCCATTACCTTCGTCACCACCTTCTATGCCCTCGTTATCTTCGGTTTCACCCACGGCCTGACCGAATGGATAGACTGGGTGAGATTCATCATCAAAGTCAGTGGAGCCGGCGAGGTCCGCATTCTGGTCGCCTTGTCCCAGATGTTCCTGGTGATTTCGTTCGTTGTGCTGCTTCAGTTCGGCATCAATCTCCTGACGTACAGAAGTGAAAAAAAGTCCTTCATCAGGTTGGTCCCTGTTCTTCTTCTTGCCTTCTACATCGCCGCACTGTTGATTGCAAGGGTTAACGATCTTTTGAAGGCGGGTCTTATCGCCAGGCACGGTTTCGGTTTCGCCGGCTCTCTGCTGAGCGGAATTGCCCTTTTCAGACTTTCCAGCTCAATGAAGCTTGCGGGCAGTTCGAGGCTGGTCAGGGGACTTGCGGTAACTGCCGTCGGTTTTATTCTTTACTCCGTCTTTGGAGGACTCATTATCAATCCGGTAATCGGTCTTCCCGTGCAGCTATTCAGGGCCGCCTGCGCCTTCACAATTGCGGTTTCTTCCTTCTCGATACTCGGGGTCTTCAAGGCAGTCAAATAAGGGGCACTTACTTGCCTATCATGACCTTCCAGGTCGAGCCGTTCTTCTTGTCTTCGATAATTATCCCCTGATCTTCGAGCTCTTTCCTGACGGAGTCCGCAGCGGCCCAATCCTTTCTCTGTCTCGCTTCCTGTCTCTGCTCTATCCGGTCGAGGATATCCGCCTTTGTAAACGGAATTCTCTTTGTGACCATGAGCGCATCGTACCACTCTTCGGGTTTCTTGTTGAAGATGTTCAGAACATTGCCGGACTGACTCAGCAGATCAGATGACCTTGTTATCAGCTCCCATGCCTTCCGGCCGGACGGACGCGCATCGAGATATTTGTTGACCTCCCGTATCAACTCAAAGATGAGTCCAAGGGCCAACGCCGTATTGAAATCATCGTCCATCGCCTCTTTGAACTTATCGATGAAGACGGAAAGTGTCTCTTCAAAGCCCTTCTCTTCAGCCGTTGTCTTTATCTTGTCGGAAGACTCCTTCAGGAAATCATCGATCCTTATCAATGTCGTGTAGTACCTGTCAATCGACAACTCCGCCTCTCTTAAGGACGCGTCCGAGAACTCTATCGGGCTTCTGTAATGGGTAGAAAGAAGAAAGAACCTCAGCACTTCGGGGTCGAATTTGCCGAGGATCTCCTTGATCGTAAAAAAGTTCCCAAGGGATTTTGACATCTTCTCCCTGTCGATAGTGATGAAGCCGTTATGGATCCAATATTTCACAAAGGGCTTTCCGGTGAACGCCTCTGACTGGGCAAGCTCGTTCTCATGATGTGGAAAGATAAGGTCGGCGCCGCCCCCGTGGATGTCGAAGCTCTCGCCAAGATGTTTCATGGTCATGGCCGAGCATTCAATATGCCATCCCGGTCTTCCCGGCCCCCACGGACTTTCCCATGAAGGCTCACCCTCCTTCGAAGACTTCCAGACCGCAAAGTCCATGGGACTCCTCTTCCTCTCATCCACTTCAACGCGGGCGCCCGCAAGCATATCGTCGACATCTCTTTTCGAGAGCTTCCCGTAGTCGCTGAATTTTTTCACCTCAAAATAGACGTCCCCGTCGATAACGTATGCATAGCCCTTCTCCACCAACCCCCGGACGATCGCTATTATCTCGGGTATATGTTCTGTTGCCTTCGGCTCCACGTCCGCCCTTCCGACTCCGAGCCTGTCCATGTCCGTGTAATATTCTTCGGTATATTTCTTCGCAACCTCATCCCAGCCGATGCCTTCCTGCTTCGCCCTGTTGATGATCTTGTCGTCTATATCGGTAAAATTCCTTACGTATTTCACATCGAACCCTCTGAACCTCAGGTACCTCCTGATGACATCGAAAACAATAGCGCTCCTCGCATGTCCTATATGGCAGACATCATACACGGTCACACCGCAAGCATACATCCCTATCCTTCCGGGAGCAAGGGGGACCAGATCTTCCTTCTTTCCCGTCAGTGTGTTGTAAACCCTCATCGCGCCTCATTTACCCTCAATTTTCTCAATCCTTTTTTCAAGCTCTGCAATATATTTCTCCATCTCTATGAATTTCTCTTCCACAGGGTCGGGCATGAAGACGCGGGCGATACTCTCCACCGGGCCCCCTTCCGTCATCCTCGTGATCTTTTTCTTGATGACCTTCCCCGGAACGCCGACAACGATGGCATGGTCCGGCACCGGATCGAGCACCACTGCGTTTGCGCCTATCTTGGCATGATCGCCGATAGTGATAGCCCCGAGTATCTTTGCCCCTGTCCCGACCACAACGTTATTTCCAAGAGTGGGATGGCGCTTTCCCTTTTCTTTCCCTGTCCCGCCGAGTGTTACGCCCTGATAGAGAAGACAATCCTCCCCGACCTCCGTAGTCTCTCCTATCACGACCCCCATGCCGTGGTCGACGAAGAAGCCAGGGCCTATTTTTGCGGCGGGGTGGATTTCGATCCCTGTGAGAAACCTTGCGATATGCGATAAAAGGCGAGGGATGACAGGGATTCCGGCATTCCAGACAAGATGGTTGATCCTGTGAAAGAAGATCGCATGAAACCCGGGATAGGCAAGGACCACCTCAAACCCGTTTCTTGCGGCAGGATCGTTCCTGAAGACAGCTTCATAATCCCTTCTTATCGTATCCCAGAACCCCATATGTAAGGGTATTATATAACAATTATGGAATACGGTCGAATCTTCGGCTGCAAGAATCTCTTATTGCCGGTTTTGAAAGAATGTCTTCATCCCGGCGAAAACGGGAATCCATTTCACTGGCATGTCGTATCACCCGCCGCATAAGCAGGCGTAGTAACAGTCGCCTCGTTGGAGTATGGGGACCTGCCTGTGATCATTGTCACGTTATCGATATTAGCAGTAAGATTCACCGCCTCGTTCTCCTGTGCGTACTGGAGATCGGA
>JAJYLU010000307.1 GCA_021787505.1 Nitrospirota bacterium
TCTCGACCTCGCGGTAAAGACCGGCCGGCCGCAGAGGAAATCAGGTGACCATGAGTCCTTTATCCTCGGCATGCATAACCTCGCCCTGCAGAGGGTGAACAAGGTCGTCGGCAGTCTGGACCTTAAGGGAGTAAAAACCGTGCTCGATCTCGGAGGCGGCCCGGGCACATATTCGATGGGATTTGCCCGGAGGAAGATAGCAGCGACCCTCTTTGATCTTCCGGAGACCCTGAAGATCTCAAAAAAGCTGATCGAAGACTCCGGTCTGGGTGACAGGGTAAGGCTCCTCCCGGGCGATTTTATGAAAGACGACCTCGGCGGCCCCTATGACATGATATTCATATCCCAGATCCTCCATGCCTACGGGGCCAAGCAGTGTGTCTCGATGCTCGGGAAGTGTCGTGCGTCGCTGCGCGAGGGAGGCAGGATCGTCATCCAGGAGTTTCATCTCGACGAGACGAAGACCGGTCCTGTGCAGGGAGCGCTCTTCGCGGTCAACATGCTCGTGAATACGCCGGAGGGCAGGACCTACACGCCGGCAGAGATGACCTCGTGGTTAAAGAAGTCCGGGTTCGAAGACCGCGAGACGAAGGTCATCGACGAAACAGTGCTGATCAGCGGCAGGAAGAAGTAGACCGGTTTATTTTTTTCTTCCGTCTCGCGTCCTTGTCGTCTTTTCACTTCCAAAATCCCCGCAAAAGGCGTAGAGTGTAGATAACGGCACGGCGTAAGGAGGAGAGACATGGATCCTTCCACTGAATCGTTGATTTGGGTCGTCGTCTTGGTAATAGGTGGAATCCTGTTTTTCGTAGGGCATATCATAAAGGAAGTCTTCTCGTCGACATCGGTCGACCGGATAAATAAGGACAAGGAACACCCAAAGGCAGATGAAGAGTCACGGATGAAGTGAGAAGTCATCCCCCCGTCGGGACGATGGAATAATGGCTGACGGGTACGGTGGACCGGTCTGCGCACTCATGCAATGCATCATCCTGGAATTCCTCCTGTATTGAGCCGTCACCATGTATTTACCCTATCGTTGCATTGCAGCAGGTCCCGAAGGCATTCGGGACCGTGACGCAGGATTTTATCTGAGATCACCTGAACGCAGGTACTTTTTGTGAGCTTCTTTTCTATAATAAATATCTGATGGTGGTGACAAAAAAATATGACGTTGTCGTAATCGGCGCGGGCCACGCCGGATGTGAAGCCGCGCTCGCCGCTTCACGTATGGGGTTGTCCACCTGTCTTTTCACGATGAACCTCGACACGATCGCGCAGATGTCCTGTAACCCGGCGGTCGGCGGGCTTGCCAAGGGACATCTCGTACGGGAGATCGATTCGCTCGGGGGTGAGATGGCGAAGGTCACCGACAGCGCAGGGATACAGTTCCGGATGTTGAATAAATCGAAGGGGCCTGCGGTATGGTCGTTGCGGGCGCAGGCCGACCGGGTCTTGTACAGGCTTGCGATGAGGCAGGTCCTCGAAGGACAGGACAACCTCGATATCAAGCAGGCCACGGTCGAGGAGATACTCGCCGTCGGAGGAAAGGTGAGGGGGGTCAGGACGTCGCTCGGCGTATCGTATGGAGCGGCCTGCGTGATCGTGACCACCGGCACGTTCCTCAAGGGACTTATGCACGTCGGGCAGGAGAGCTTCGAAGCCGGGCGCGCTGGAGAGTTTCCCTCCGTGGGGCTTTCCGGATGTCTTTCGGGTCTAGGGCTGAGGCTGGGCAGGCTCAAGACCGGGACCCCGCCACGGCTCGACGCTAGGACGATAGATTTTTCGAAGACCGGGACGCAGTGGGGAGATGATCCGCCCATCCCTTTTTCTCACAGCACCGCGCGCATAGAGAACCCGCAGCTCCCCTGTTATATAACCTATACGAACAGGGAAACCCACCGGATAATACAACAGAATATCGGCCTTTCGGCCATGTACAGCGGCAGGATCAGAGGGATCGGTCCGAGATATTGTCCTTCGATAGAAGACAAGGTGGTGAGGTTCTTTGAGCGGGACAGACATCAGGTATTTCTTGAGCCGGAGGGTCTCCGGACAAAGGAATATTATGCCAACGGCATATCAACGAGCCTGCCCCTTGAGGTGCAGATTGCCCTCGTCAGGACAATCCCGGGGCTGGAGCAAGCAGAGATCATGAGACCGGCCTATGCAATAGAGTATGATTTCGTCTTCCCGACTCAGCTCACCCATTCGCTTGAGACCAAGATCATCGGGGGCCTTTTCCTTGCCGGCCAGATAAACGGCACCTCGGGATATGAAGAGGCGGCTGCACAGGGCCTCGTGGCGGGCATCAACGCGGCGTTGAAGGTCAGGGGGCTGGCCCCTCTGGTTCTTGGGAGGCATGAGGCCTATGTCGGGGTCCTGATCGACGACCTCGTGACGAGGGGAACGAGCGAACCTTACAGGATGTTCACCTCCCGTGCGGAGTACAGGCTTCTCCTGAGGCATGACAATGCAGACATGCGGCTGATGGAAAAGGGCCGTGAGATAGGACTTCTTTCAGAGGATGTATATCGGCGCTTCGTCGAAAAAAAGAAGAAGGTGGAAGGTGAGTTTGGCAGGCTCAAAAATACGCGAATCAAGCCGAACGTGATCAACGGGGCATTACGCGATCTGGGGACCTCCGCCGTCAGCGAGGATATCGCGCTCGAGCAGCTGCTGAAGAGACCCGAGGTCTCTTATTCGCTCATACGGGAGCATGCTCCCGCAGCGGCGCAGCTCGGCGAAGAGATCGAAAGGCAGGTCGAGATTCAGGTCAAATACGAGGGATACATCGCAAGACAGGTCGAGATGGCAGGGAAGTTGAGGAAGCTCGAGGCGAAAAGGATACCCGAAGGACTCGACTACCGGTCGCTGCCCGGCATTTCGAAGGAAATACTCTCGAAGCTTGAAGAGGTGAGGCCCGCGAACCTCGGGCAGGCGGGCAGGATACAGGGCATGACGCCTGCCGCGCTCTCCCTTATTATGGTGGCGGTCGAAAAAATGAGAAAGACCTCCTGAGGCGGCATAAGGAGAAGATTACCATGAGCTCAAGAAACGACGAACTGGATGACCTGCAGCGGGCCTTTGAGAAGGCCGAGAATGAAGGCCACGCGAAAGAGGCTTCGGCCTGCTGTTACAAACTCGGTGCCGCCTACCGGAGAAGGTGCGACTATGACAAGGCACTGGGTTTCTTCCAGAAGGCCCTCCTGATGGCGGAGCGGGCTGATGATCAGGCGGCGGTTGCGCGCAACTACCACCAGATGGGCGTCGTGTATCAGAAGAAAGGTGAATACGACCTGGCCCTCGATTTCTTCCGCAAAGCGCTCCAGATAGTAGAGCAGATGGGGGATTCCCCGGGCATGTCGAAAAGCTATAACCAGATATGGATCGTCCTTCAGAAAAGGAG
>JAJYLU010000308.1 GCA_021787505.1 Nitrospirota bacterium
TATGTTTGATCTGAAGAAACAAGTCAGGTGGGCGCAGATAAAGTCCGGCATCATTATATCGATTGCCCTTGTCATCCTTTTCCTGGGGGTATTTTTCGCCGGGAGCATCGACCGGCTCATCAATCCGAAGGTCCGCATAGAAGCGGCGATATCCGATGTCAAGGGATTGAAGAAAGGCGCTCCTGTCTGGGTATACGGCATCGAGGAAGGCTCAGTAGAGGACATTAGTCTCGATCCGAAATACGGGACGGTCGTGACCATCTCGGTCTACAAGAAAGTCCTCGGCGTCCTGAAGAAGGACGCTACGGCAAGCGTTTTGACGATGGGCCTACTGGGGGACAAGTACGTGGAGTTGAACCCTGGGACCTCGAATGCCGCACCCCTTGCCCCCGGTGCTATGATACGCGGGACCGCGCAGATCGACCTCAAGGACGTCATGGAGACCGGCGGCCAATCGGTCAAGAAGGTGACCGAGTTCATCGATAAGATGGGCAGCCTCGTCGAGAAGTTGGAAACGAGCAAGGGCACCTTCTCACGGTTCCTCGAAGACCCTGCCCTCTACGATAATTTGAAGGAGTCATCGAGGAACCTCGCCGCGATCACCGCGGACATCAGGGGCGGCCGGGGTACAATTGGTCTTCTTGTGAAAGACCCTTCGCTGTACGAGCGGCTGTCGGCGTCCTCGAAGTCCCTGGAAGGAGTCAGCAGGAAACTCGACAGCGGATCGGGAACGCTGAACAAGCTTCTTGCTGACGATCAGCTCTATGCAAAACTTGTCGCCGCGGCGTCTTCTGCCGAGGAATTCGGGAAAAAGCTGAACAGTTCTTCGGGTACGATCGGCAAGCTCATTGAGGACCCGGAGCTGTACCAGAACCTAAGTCTCGCTTCGAAGCGCCTCTCTATGATATTGGAGAGGATTGAAAAGGGCGAAGGGGCCGCCGGCGTGCTGGTCAGTGACGACCAGACGGCGAGAGAACTGAAGGAGACGGTGAAGGAACTCAGGATGCTGACCGAAGACATCAGGAGACAGCCGACGAGGTACTTCAAATTCAGTCTGTTTTAGCCCTCGGAAGACAAATGTCGCACAAAATGCATGCGTAGTTCACGCGCAGGGCGCTTTGCGACTTCGCGCGAGAGATTGTGCTTTTTGGTTGCGGTTGAGCCGGGCCAGGGAAATTCCGGAAAATATTGACATTTTGTTACGACAGACTTTATAGTGTAAAACGCAATTACGGAAAAGGCGAACTGCCTGAAAGGGCAGGATGCAAAGCCACCGCTCGCCTGCCCGGAGGGCAGCGGGACTGCCGAAGTAATTTTATGGACAGCGCCGAAGAAAAACGCAGACATAAGAGAGTCCCCTATCACTCCCCGATTCAGTTTATCGTCCTGTCATCGGAGACTCCGGAATATCAGAGAATACGGTCCAGCGGCGAGATTGTCGATGCGAGCAGCGCGGGGATAGGCATCCTCACCGACTTCCCGCTCCGCCCGGGGCAGGTGCTTGAATGGGACGACAGGCATCAGAAAGGGAAGCTCCACATCGCACTGGTCAAATGGTCCAGAGAACAGGATGCCCGCTACAGGGCAGGCCTGGTGTTCATATAGTCCAAGTGCGGTCTAAATGTTTTCTTGATGCATAAAAAAGATTATGAGTGACGTCAAAAGGAACTGCTGGGAGTTCAACGGTTGCGGGAGGCAACTGGGTGGGCCGAACGCGTATGAGATGGGCGTGTGTCCCGCCTCGACGTATATCTGGTTCGACGGCATCCATGGGGGCAGAAACGCCGGCAGGGCCTGCTGGATCATCAGCGGTACGATGTGCAGCGGGGAGGTCCAGGGGAACTTCACCGATAAATTCAAGATATGCGGGAGATGCGCTTTCTATAATTCCGTGAAAGAGGAAGAAGGCGAGCAGATGATACCCTCCATGCTCCTGCTCGAAAAAATGGAAGAAAATAAGTGAGTGATTTCTATAATTCTCTCCCCACCTTCCGGGTGAAATAGGCCGTCATAAAGAGGCTTGCTGACGGCTGGTAGTTCGACCGTTCCTCTTCCTTCACCTTTTTGCAGAAGTCGCACGCCATGCAGTGATCGTATTTTTTCGCGAATGATCCCTGTATCTTCCCGTTGCAGAGCGTGCTTCCCACTACCCAACATGCCCTACCTGCATTCCTGCCCCCATGAATGCCGTCGAGTCTTTTTTCGGTAGAAGCCGGACATGCGCCGAGCTCGTGCACATGGCTGCCGCCCGGCTCTCTGCCGCATCGATTGAATTCCCAGCAGTTGAGTTTCTTCATCTTATTTTCCGGAGCTTTGATTTATTATTAGCACAGGCTCTCTATAATGTCCAATAAAAAAACAGCATAGATGCAAATTGAAACAGTTATATATATTTCGGTAATTCCCGTTGGACAAGACCACTGTATTTATGATAGGTAATTAAGTATATGGCTGCCGTCAGAGAAGTCGGCCCCAATATGCGGGACTACAAGAAAGAGTATGGAGAATTTACTCTCTCCGTGCCGGAAAAGTTTTCATTTCCCCTGGACGTCTTTGACAGGTGGGGCGAGCGGACGGCGCTTTTCTGGACAGACGGCCTCCGGCAGGAGAGGTATTCATTTAATGTATTGCGGGACCTCTCTTCGAAGGGCGCCGGCGCACTTAGGAAAATGGGAGTGGGCGGAGGGGACAAGGTGCTTGTCATGCTTCCTCACGTCCCCAAGTGGTGGGAGGTGATGCTCGCCCTCATGAGAATTGGGGCCGTGCCCATTCCTGCGACAACGCTCCTTACGGCAAAGGACATCGGATACAGGCTTTCCGCGACCGACATCAAGGCTGTCGTTACGTCAGGGGAAGATGCCTGGAAAGTGGAAGACGCGCTGAATGCATCCTCGTATTCCCGGGCGGGCCGCGTCCCTTCTCTCGTGACAGTAGGCGAGAGGCAGGGTTGGCTTAATTATACGAGGGAGAGTGGGGAAGCGACACCTTTTGAAGGAGAGAGGGTCCCATCTAATAAGCCGGGGCTGATATATTTCACTTCCGGCACTACCGGCCCACCGAAGATCGTGCTTCACACGCAGGCCTCGTACCCTTTGGCGCACCTGCTTACCGGCAGGTTCTGGCTCGACCTCAGGCCCGGCGACGTCCACTGGAACCTTTCTGACACCGGATGGGCCAAGGCAGCGTGGTCGAGCCTCTTCGGACCCTGGCATATGGGGGCGACGATTTTTTCATTTTATAAGGAGGGAAAGTTCGATCCTTCGCTGACCATCGAGACGATGGAGAAGTACGCCGTTACGACGTTTTGCGGGCCGCCGACGGCCTACCGGATGATGGTCAAGGAGATGCCGGAATCAAGACAGGTACTCGGGAGCCCGAGACATTTT
>JAJYLU010000309.1 GCA_021787505.1 Nitrospirota bacterium
CTTCGACTTACCTTAAAAGGAGCACTCGAATTTAACCGTCAAGATGCCATCGCCGCCGTGGGCTCAGGATACACAGAAGAAGAAATTGTAGTATGAAAAGAAGTGACCTGCTGAAATATCTGCGGTCACAAGGCTGTGAATTCATTAGGGAAGGTAGCTGCCATTCTTGGTGGGGGAATCCAGGCAAAACAAACGATCATCAATTCCAAGACATTCCGAAATCGACAATAATCTCGCCAGAAAAAATCTGCAAAGACTTGGGGATAGAACAAGTAAAATGAGCCATAACAATTTGCTCCATGCGACGCGGGATTAACAGCGTTTATTTTTCAGTTCTGGCCTTTTATCTCCCGCGCTCCTGAGCATGGTCGTTATATGCGTGACGAATAATCAATGAAAATCAAATTAGTATTTTGCGTTGAGGAAGTTCCGGTCAAATTAGACGGATAGCTATTCTTGTCCAGGAGGAATTTCAAATTGAGAGCATGTCCATTTGTGATTATTTCAACGACTCTTCTTGCCTTCGTTTATTTATCAATCGACGCCCAGGCCGCCGAAGATTACAAGAATTTAAAACTTTGCCAACTGGTCTTTTCGGATCAGGACCTTGAAAGATACGAGAAGTCGGAGGATGTGCAGACGGAAGCGGCGGTGCCCGGGAATGAGTACGGAAAAAGGCAGAGGATTAACAGAGAAGAGCGGGAGAGAGTAGTGGAAGAAAACAAGAGAATCAGCGAGGAAAAACAGAAAGATCACTGGTGCAACCGGGGGAATAAGATCAGACGCAAAATAGAAAGGCTAAAGTTGAATGTTCAGGACAGAGAAAGAGAAATTGCCGGGATGAACGCCATAACATTCCGGGAAATGGCCCGAAAAGAAAAGGCCCAAAAAGACCTTGAAAGGGGATATAAGAGACGACTCAAGGAAGCAGAACAAACCTTGACTGATGCAGAGAATGAAGCTTACAGAAAAGGCATTCCTATGGGATGGCCGAGGTGCCAGTTCTGAAAATATGCGGTATCTGCGATATTTTTCTGGAAGTATTGATTAAAAAGTCAGACCCGCCTTCTGTTTATCAAAGCAACCCTGCCTTCGGCACCGAGTATCCTGCCACCCACCTCACGCCGTACGAATTCCGCAGTCTGTCGCGAACCCCTGTAGCTGCAATGGGGTATAATAAAATGCATGGGAACGGACGCGGAATGTCTCACTATTTCCATTAAGGGCATCGTCCAGGGCGTCGGCTTCAGGCCTTTTGTCTATAACCTCGCCAGGGAGCTGAAAGTGAACGGCTTTATTACGAACACCGCCGATGGGGTGCTGATCGAGGCCGAAGGCGGCGACCTCGGTGTTTTTCTCGAAAGGCTGAGACGGGAAAGCCCGCCACTTTCGAAGATCATGAGCGTGGAAGTCACGTCCCGGCTATGTGCTGGGCATAGCGGCTTCTCGATACGCCAGAGCTCAGACAGCGGGAGTTTTACTCTTATCTCGCCCGATGTATCCATATGCACTGATTGCAGGGATGAACTCTTCGACCAAAAGGACAGACGTTATCTCTATCCCTTCATCAACTGTACGAACTGCGGGCCTCGGTATTCCATCACACGATCAGTTCCTTACGATAGGCCGAATACGACAATGGACGCCTTTCCGATGTGCGGCGACTGTGCATCAGAATATACCGATCCGGGCGACAGAAGGTTCCATGCCCAGCCGAACGCCTGCTCTCAGTGCGGTCCCCGCGTTGAGCTGAAGGTGGTCGCAGACGGGATAACGGCGGATGAAGATGATGCAGTCGCAGGGGCGATTGTCCTGCTCAAGAAAGGATACATCGTAGCAGTCAGGGGGCTCGGAGGATTCCATATCGCCGCCGACGCGTCGAACGGGCGGGCTGTCAGCGTCCTGAGGCAAAGAAAAAGAAGGAACAACAAACCCTTCGCCCTGATGGCGCCCGACCTATCTGCAGTGAAAAAGTATTGTCTTGTTTCTGCGGCGGAGGAGGAACTTCTCCTTTCCCGAAACAGTCCGATTGTGCTCCTCGAAAGGCGGGACGATACGGCGCTGCCGGCTGCAGTTGCTCCCGGAAACAGACGGATAGGCTTTATGCTCCCCTATACGCCGCTTCACCACCTTCTCTTCAGACAGCCCCTGTCCGGCGGCACTCAGCCTGCTCCCCATTTCGACGCTTTGGTGATGACGAGTGGGAACATCTCGGAAGAGCCGATCGTGACAGGCAACGAAGAGGCTCTGGCGAAGCTTTCGGGCATCACGGACGCCTTTTTGTTCCATAACCGCGACATCTTTATGCGGGTCGACGATTCGGTAGTCAGAATGAACGACGGCATTTTCGGCGCTTTGATCCAGAACCACGGCTGGGCCCTGCGGCCGGAGCGCAGGTTCTTCATCCGAAGGTCGAGAGGATTCGTCCCTGAGCCGATCCCACTCTATGAGGACGGCCCCGACGTGCTCGGCTGCGGCGCGGACCTGAAGAATACTTTCACTCTTACGAAGGGCAGGTACGCCATCCCGAGCCAGCATATCGGCGACATGGAGAATTTCGAGACGCTCGCCTTTTTCGAGGAGACGCTTCGTAACCTCAAAGCAGTCTACCGCGCCTCTCCGGTGGCGCTTGCGTACGACCCCCATCCCTCTTACATGTCGTCGCGATGGGCAAAGGAGCGCGAGGGGATCGAGAAGGTGCCTGTCCAGCACCACTATGCGCATATCGCCTCGGTCATGGCCGAAAACGGCATCAGGGAAAAGGTGATCGGGGTTGCCTTCGACGGTACGGGATACGGAGACGACGGGACCCTCTGGGGAGGGGAGTTTCTCGTAGCCGACATCCACGGCTTTACCAGGGCGGCGCATTTGGAATACGTGGCCCTTCCCGGAGGCGAGGCTGCGGTGAAAGAGCCCTGGCGGACGTCACTCAGTTATCTGAAAGAAGCTATCGGCGAGAAGGTATGGGACTACCTGGGCCCCACGGGCTTTATCGATAAGTACGGAAGGGAGAAGATCGATAACGTCCTGAAGGTGGCCGGCGTGAAGGAGTTTTCCCCTCTTTCTTCAGGAATATGCGACAGGAACACCTTCGAGGGCGAGGCGGCCATGGCCCTGGAATCCGCGGCGCGCGATGACGTCGAAGACGATTACCCGGTCGATATCAGTTTCAGGGAGGTCATGGGAATAGATTTCAGCGCGACCTTTTTGGCTATACTAAGAGATCTGGAAAAAGGAGTGGACAAAAGGGCGATCGCATCGAAATTCCACAACACGGCGGCGGTGGCGGTCGCCAGGACGGTGCTGAAGCTGTCGCTTATGCATAACCTGAAGAAGGCGGTCCTCAGTGGAGGCGTCTTCCAGAATGCCTATCTGCTG
>JAJYLU010000310.1 GCA_021787505.1 Nitrospirota bacterium
CTCCCCTGAATTCTGGGTGTCGGTGCCGCGTCTGAACCAGAGGCCGGAGGGGCTCGGGAGCATATCTCCCCAGTCGCCGGGCGGACTCCTGATCGGAAGGGGGCCGTACGACATGTCGAGACGGTATCAGGCATATGTCCATTATCAGGCCGACATCCCGCAGCATTCGCAGAACTCTCCTTCCGGCAACACGACGGTCCACACCGCAGAAGGAGGATTCACCTATAACCTTGCCAGCGGGATATCCCTCGACCTGCGGGACACCTTCATCCGCTCCTACGAGACGGTAGACACGGCGGCACTGACAGGGGCGGGAGAAGTTGACCGATACAAAGGCAATCTCTTCTATCTGCTCTCCTCATACGACAATGGGAACAGGTTTCGCGTGAGATTCGATTACTCTAATTTTCTGATCAGATATGATGCGGAGAGGAACTTCCCCAGGAACCGGACGGACAATTCGTTTTCCGGATACCTCTACTACAAACTGAAGGCGAAGACCTCGCTTTTCGTCCAGTATTCGTTTGTCGACATCGGTCACGAGGAAGACCCGACCCTGAACAGCACCGAACACAACGTCTACGGCGGACTCGAGTGGGACATCACCGCCAAGTCCAAAGGCAGCGTCAAGGCCGGTTACGGGACCAGGGACTTTTCGAATTCGGGGACAAAGAACGACAGCCTTATCTTCGAGGCGAAGATAGACCACCGGTTTACCCCTAAAACGTCTCTGGGGCTGACCGCATTCAGGAAGACCGGCGAAACCAATATCCCCTCCACGTTCTTCGTGCTCGCCCAGGGCGTGAGCGCCGATTATCAGCAGCTCCTCACGTCGCGTATCACGGGCTCCGTAATGCTCTCCTATACAAACGAAAAATACGGCGCCGACCTCACTATAGGGGAAAACACTGCCGAAAGGAGAGACAACATATACCAGGCATCTCTCGGCTTTCAGTACGAGTTCAGGAAATGGCTCAAGGCAGGAATCATCTATGTGTTCACCAAGGACGACTCGACCTTTCCAGAGTTCGATTATTCGTCGAACACCTGGTTTTTCAGGATAACTGGCTCTCTGTAACCCCCGCTGCTCCGCCGCCGTTTCATTTCCCGCTGTTTTTCATTTATAATCTATAAGCGGAAATAATGAAAAGATACTTTTTCGTCTTGCTTGCGGTCGTCTTTTTCTGCAGGGCCGAAATGACCTTCGCCCAGGATTATCTCGTTGGTGAAGAGGATATATTAAGGGTCACCGTCTACGATCATCCCGACCTCACCACGGTCGTGAGGGTCAGCGGCGACGGGGAGATCAGGCTTCCGCTCATAGGGGACGTCAAGGTCTCCGGACTTTCCGTCACCCGGATTGCCGAAAAAATTTCAGGTCTCCTCGCCGACGGCTACATCGTGGACCCGCATGTCACCGTGTTCGTCGAGGAGTTCAGGGCCAGAAAGACGATCATCATGGGACAGGTGAACAAGCCGGGCGTCTATACGCTGAGCGGCAATACCACCTTCCTCGAACTTCTTTCGAAGGCGGGCGGACTCACCAAGGATGCCGGGGACACGGCGATCATCAAGAGGAAGTCCGCCTCTCCCGGCATGACGGAGCGCATCATCACGATCGACCTGAAGAAGCTCCTCGAGGAAGGAGATACGAGCTCGGACATCCAGCTGATGGACAACGACAACGTATATGTCGCGAAGGCGGGGGTCTTCTATATCACCGGCGAAGTGAAGAAACCCGACGCGTATAAATACGAGGAAGACACGACCGTGATAAAGGCGGTGACAATGGCCGGGGGGTTTACGGACAAGGCGTCGACCGGCAAGGTGAAGATCATACGGAAGGTGCAGGGCAAGGAGAAGGTGATAGAGAACGCCGAAATGGACCAGGCGGTGCAGCCCGACGACATAATCGTCATCCCGGAGAGCTTCTTCTGAGTTCCCGGCAGCGGACAGGATAAGGGCATGGAAGAAGAGAAGGAGATACACTTAAGGGACTATCTGAAGATCGTCGTCAAGAGGAGACAGCTCGCCTTCACTTTTTTTGGCGTGGTCTTCGCGCTGTCGCTTATGCTGACCCTGTCGTCGACCCCGCTCTACATGGCGACGACCAAGGTCCTGATAGAAAAATCCGAGCCGAATAACCTCGCGATGATGAACATGTATTATACGCCGTACGACCCCGAGTTTTACGAGACGCAGTACCAGCTCATCAAAAGCACATCCGTGGCTCAGAAGGTGGTAAAGGTGCTCAACCTCGACAAAACCTACAGCTCTTATTTCAGGGAAAAAGGGGAAGGTTTCAATATCGTCGGCGGGACGATTGCATGGTTCAGGGACGTCTATTCGACGATCCTGAACGTGGCGGGAATAACCAAGCAGGCCCCGCCCGACCCGGCCGGCAGGGACGCCGAGTCCGAACTCCAGGCGAAGACGGACCGAATCGCAAAAGCGATCGCAGGTTCGATTATAGTGACGCCGATCAAAAACAGCAAACTCGTCAACATCAGTTATCTGTCGACGAACCCGGAATTTGCTGCGCTGATCATAAATTCCGTGGCAAAGGCATACATCGAGGACCTTCTCGACATGAAGATGACCTCCTCCCGGTATGCGATGCGGTGGCTTACCGAGAAGGCAGAGGAAGAAAGGGTGAAACTCGAAAAGTCCGAACAGGCGCTGCAGGAATATACCCGTGAGAAGGACATCGTCACCCTCGAAAACAGGATCGCAATGGTCCCGGAGAAGCTCTCTGAGGTTGCGACGAAGATCGCCGCGGCCGAGACGAAGAGAAAGGAGATGGAATCTCTCTACAACTCGGTAAAAGACCTTTCCAGGAACCCTGAGAAGGCTGACACCATACCCGCAATCGGCTCTGACCCCACTATTCAGTCCCTCCGGCTGCAGATATTCAAATCCGAGCAGAACATCAGCGACATGTCAAAAAAATACGGCCGGAAGCACCCTGCCATGATCACCGCCATGAACGACCTCAAGGGGCTGAAGGACAAGAAGGACCAGGAGATCAAAAGGGTGATCGAGTCGATCAAAAACGAGTATGAACTCGCCAGGGCGAACGAGGAGAACTTCCGCAAGATGGCCTCCCAGACAAAGGCCGATACGCTCAACCTGAACGAGAAATTTATCCAGTACGGCGCCCTCAAGAGGGAGGCGGAGACGAACAAGCAGCTGTTCGACGCGATCATCAAAAAGATCAAGGAACAGGACATTACCCAGGACATCCAGACGGTCAACGTCTGGGTAGTAGAAAAGGCGGAGGTCCCCAAGTCGCCTGCAAAACCGAATAAGGCCCGCAACATCCTGCTCGGACTCATCGTCGGTCTACTGGGAGGAATCGGTCTCA
>JAJYLU010000311.1 GCA_021787505.1 Nitrospirota bacterium
TCGTCAGATTCCGCGACCTTCTCGATAAGCTTCTTCCTGTATGCGTCAGCCTCCGGCCTCATTTCGGCAGGTATATCCGATTCTTCCGGCTTCCCGTTCGCAAACCGGTAGGCCTTCATCTTCACGATATCGACCACGCCCGTAAAGTTATCTCCGATGCCTATCGGGATCTGAAGTGGTATCCCCTCTGTATCGAATGACTTTTCGAGTTCGCCGAGCGCCCTCTCGAAATTCGCAGTCTCCTTGTCCATCTTATTTATGAATACAATCCTCGGTATTTCGAACTCGCAGGCGTATTTCCAGACCTTCTCTGTCTCGGCCTTCACGCCGGACATGGCGCTCACGATGATGACCGCCCCGTCGGCGACCCTGAGACACCCCCTCGTGTCCTCGATAAAATTGATGAAGCCGGGCGTGTCCATGAGGTTAATGCGGTGCTTGTCCCAGTCGCAGAAGGCGAGTGCGGAGGTGATCGTGATCTTCCGGTCGATCTCCTCGGGCTCGTAATCGGTGACCGTGGTGCCGTCCTGCACGTTTCCGAGCCTGTCGGTCATGCCCGCATCATAGAGCATCGCCTCCACAAGAGACGTCTTTCCCGCGCCGCCGTGCGCAATCACCGCCACATTCCTGATCTTCGCTACCTCAAAGTTTGCCATGAAGTCCCCCTATATCAAAAAATTGCCTTCGGGACCGTTCCACGAACAGCCCGTGTTAATTCAGTATCTCTTCGATGACGGGTCTGGACTCGGTCTTCCGGCTCGCCCGGCCGGTCCAGAACTTTACGATGACAAAGGAAAGGATAAACGCAGCGAACCCGAAAATGGCGGAGAGGATATCAGGATCCCTTTCCGGGAATACCCTGCTCATGACTTCCTTGCCGAATACGGCGCCTGCCACAAGCATGATCGCGGGCAACCCGTAAACCACCATAGTGCCCTTCATATAGGCATATGACTTGATGGCCACCCTGACCTTCTGGCCGACCTTCGCGCCGACCTCGTTGAAAGCCTCGATCTCCATGCCCTGGTCTTCGGGCTTGCAGATGCCCATCGTGCACCCTTCGCAGGCGCTCTTTTTGGGGATCTGGACCATGGCGGACATCCCCTGCACGCTCTTGACGACGCCGATTTCTTCTACCACATAAGCATTTTACCACAGCGGGTTTTAAAAAATCTGTACGCTTGCGGAGACGGTTCATGCCGCCGTCCCGGCGTTTCCGGAAGCAGATAAAGAGGCCCGCAATCTCGTTCCGCCTAATCTGCGGGATGCGGGGTTCCGGTCGCAAAAAGAAGTCGGCCGCCTAATCCGATATCCCGGGACCGGCATCGGTCCAAGCAGCGTATCATCCTCCCCATTTCACGCAGTTCGTCAGATCCAGTATCCGCCGTCCCATGATTTCCCGCCCCTCAAGGACAGGGCTGCTGAATACCCCCTTTCGCTGGAGGGCCGCGACGACCTTGTCCATAACCTCCGGGTCCTCGATGGCCAGGACCGGGGAAAAAAGGTATGGACTCTTTCTGACCATATATACCAGGTCCGCTACGAGGCCGTCAGGCGTATCGAAACAGAGTACAGGCCTGCTGCCGGTATAGTACTCCGTAATGGGCATTATCTGGGGGTACCCCGGCACATACTTCGGGTCCCAGAACAGGCGAAACCCGTCAATGCTGAAATAAACGGGCTCGTACGCCGCCGGCATTTTTTCCAGTTCCTGCGCAAAAAGGACGTCGTCCCTCAGCGCGCGAAACCTGAGCAGATCATAGCCCAATCCGGACTTTATCAGTGCTTCATATTGAGCGTCCGTTTTTGCATCGGGAATGTAATACACCGGCCGGCGGTCGAGCAGAATGAACCGGTACCAGACAACGATGCAGAGCACCGCGCACACCAGGAGGTAGAGAGGCCGTGAAACTTTCAATCTCGGTCCGGATTCGGCGTCACCGAAAAGGCCATTGTCGAACTCGGTCACGAATGACCAGGAAAAGCCGCTTACGAGCAGCGCGAAAAAGGGCATCAACTGTCTCGCCTCATAAGGCATCCTTGCCGCATGGGGGAGAACAAGGACAAATGACAGGCCGCAGAAAAAAAGGACGATCAGCGGCCTCATCGAAGGGACCCTTACCTCATCGGGAGTCCTGATGAACCACGAGTAGACAGCATAAAGCCCCAGTAGTATCGCAATGAACATACCCGGATCGTACAGGTTGTTGAGCAAGATCCCGATAGAAGAGATGATCACGGTCAGCCGGCCCTCCCCGAGGTTATAATTCGCATTCGCTCCGGCCTTCAGAAGAAAGGCGTCTTTGATATCGATGACCGCGTCGTGAAGGCCGAGATAACGCACATTCTGAAGTAACTGAAGCGAGTGGGCGGTAAGAGGCGCGAGACCGTAAAGAAGATAGGTCTTCCATCTGAAGCCCCGCGCTTCGAGGATGTCCCAACCGATCAGCCAGACAAAAAGGAAGAAGACCGAATCAAAGGACGCAAGAGACAGCATGAACTGCAGGCCCCATGCGGAAATCGCCCACCATTTCCTCTGCCGTGCAGACACGGCCCGCGTTGAGAGGATGACCGCCAGCATAAAAGCAAACCGCAGCAGGTCGTCGATGGGCTGGTTCGCGAGAGCATCGGCGTAGCCGAGAAAGGCGGGGGTGAGACCGTAAAAGAAGACCGCGAGAAAAGCCACTCCGGGAGAAGTGATTTTCGAAAAGACGATATACAACAGGACAAGGCCGCAGACTGAAAACAGTACCGATAGCATCCGCACATCAAAGAGGCTGTCCAGCCCAAGCCGGAAAAAAACTGCGTACGGTATCAAATAACCGGCAGGATAATGCGTATAGCGCAGCCTCGGTCCCACCCTCGGGGAACTGCCCGGGCAGGTCCCGTGAGCATGGTGTCTGAGTTGGGAATCGTCAAAGAGTGTGACGACCTTCGCATAGCCCTGGGGAACGAACAAAAAATCGTTAGCAAGCCAGCCGCCCTCTTCCCACTGGCGGAGCGACAGCATCGTCTGCGCGTCGCCGAAACCCCAGTCTGACCAGCGGTATGGATCCGACGCCCTGACCGACAGAAAGAGCAGCAGGCAGGTCAGGAAAAGCCCCAGTGCGACGTCCCAGGCGCCCGCGCCCCTGAACGCGGAGAGCAGACCCTTCCGTGCGGCACTCATCTTTCCAGTATCCCGTACATGTTCAGATAAAATTACAGTGCATCGGGGGTTCGCCTTCGGGCCTCCCGAGCGAAGCAGCGCCACGCTTCAGGTCCCACAAAAATTCGTTCACTTTGTGCTGCAGGCAAAGCGAACCGCACATGATGCGGGCATCGAACTTTTCCGATGCGATGAGGCGCATCACCTCCCAA
>JAJYLU010000312.1 GCA_021787505.1 Nitrospirota bacterium
AGGGTTTTGACGATTTCTCCGACAAGATTCTGCTGGATCTCCCTCACCTTTGCCGGATACAAATGTATCTCGGAATGCATGATCTTGATCAAGTCCCTTCTTTCGCATAACCTGTTCAAAAAGCGGCTGGCTATCTGCACGAGGGCATCCCTGTAAGAAAGCTCTTTCAGCTCCGGCAAGAGCCCCTTCAGGGCGGGGAGAAAAGAGTGGCTTGCGATCATTTCCTCGAAGAGACGCTCCTTTGAGGAGAAATGCCTGAAGAGCGTCAGTTCCGCCACGCCCGCCTTCTTTGCGATCTCTTTAGTCGTCGCGCCAAGAAAGCCCTTTTTTGAAAAAAGGGCGAGACTTGCGTCCAATATTTTATCCCTTGTGTCACGCATGCTCAGCTCATTAATGTTAGCGCTTACTTACATTTTACTATAGGTCAAGTGCATTTGTGATGTCAACGTGAATTTGTAGCCGGCTGTCGCCGCAGCCCGCGTGGCCGGCTGACTCACCCACGCTATAGGCGGCATCAACGGCCCGTGTGCAAACAATTTCCCGCCGGGAACCGCAGAACTTGCGGTAACACTGACGAAACGGATACAATAAAAACTGTGAGGTGCAGTCGATAATTATGTTCGCTCAATCATCCGCCCCGGACCCCTCGGTGCAAAGATGATGACAGCCGGCGCTTTTTTGCGGAGGGCGCGCTCCGGTGTTGCGCTTGTTCTCTGCCTGCTCTTCATCAACCTTCCCGCCTCATACGCGCTTGAGAGTCGCAACACGCCTGCATACCAGCGGGCCAAGGTGCTCGGGTATCTCCTGCGCTACGACCTGGGCAACCTCCATTTCAGCCACAAGAAAATTGACGACGAACTATCGAAAAACGCCTTCACCCTTTATATGAAGCAATTAGACAGTCAGAAACGCTTTTTCCTGAAGGAAGACGTTAAGAAACTGGCGGTCTACACTAAGGCGATCGATGACGAAATCAAATCCGGAAACTATGAGCTTCCCGACCTGGCCACTTCAATCCTTTTAAGGAGAGCTGCAGCAGTAAAGGAGATGGTCAAACAACTGCTCTCCAAAGACTTAAACTTCTCGGGGCGTGAATACGTCGAGACGGACCCTGAGAAGCTCGACTATTGCGAGACCGAAGGCGCGCTGAGGGAGCGCTGGAGAAAAATCCTCGAACTGCAGGTGCTCCATCAGTTACTTAACCTGGAGGACGAAGCCAAGAAGCCACAGGACGGCAAGGGCGGCTTGCCTGCTGCGCCATTCGAGAAAACGGCCAGGGAAAAGGTCTTACGGAGTTATGAGACCTTCTTTTCCGAACTGCAGGAAAGGAGCGAAAAGGAAAAATACGAGCGTTATTTTAACTCCCTCACCAGGGCTTACGATCCGCATACGGAATACATGCCGCCTTCGAGCAAGGAGGACTTCGATATCAGCATGCGGGGGACCCTCGAGGGTATCGGGGCCACACTCCGGGAAGAGGACGGCTATATTAAAGTAGTCGAGATCGTTCCCGGCAGCCCGGCATTCAGGCAGGGGCAGCTCCAGCCGGAAGACATTATCCTGAAAGTGGCGGAGAAAGATAAGGAACCCGTAGACATTACCTATATGGGCGTTCAGGGCGCCGTAAAGCTGATCAGGGGGAAGAAAGGCACCGAGGTCAGGCTAACGATAAAGAAACCGAGCGGCAGCCGAATGGTCGTTCCAATTGTACGCGATGTCATAAAGCTTGAGGATAACTTTGTAAAAAGCGCCGTCCTGAAAGACGGAGATGGTGGCGCGGTCGTCGGGTACATCAAAATCCCCGCATTTTACAGGGACTTCGATCATACCGCGGGCAATGCCGGCCGCAACTGCACAGATGACGTAAAAAAAGAACTCAATAAGCTGAGGGCCGCAGGGATTAGAGGCCTGATCCTTGACCTGAGGAATGACGGTGGAGGAGCGCTTACCGATGCGATCAAAACCGCAGGACTGTTCATCAAAACGGGTCCGGTAGTCCAGGTGAAGGCAAGCGATGGAAAGATCTCGGTCCTTGCCGACGAAGATCCCGACATTCGTTACTCAGGACCGATGGTGGTCCTCGTAAACAAGTTCAGCGCCTCCGCTTCGGAGATCCTTGCAGGCGCGCTCCAAGACTACGGACGGGCGATAGTAATAGGCGGTGATACCCACGGCAAGGGAACTGTTCAGACGATTATCGACCTCAACGATTTCCTTCGCGCGCATGACATAGGCATAAAGGACGGCCTGGGGGCGCTGAAAATCACTACACAAAAGTTTTACAGAATAAGCGGCGCGTCCACGCAGTACCGCGGAGTCACACCGGACATAGTTCTGCCCGACCAGTTTCAAGGCCTGAAGACCGGAGAGCAGTACCTGGATTTCGCCCTCCCCTGGGACACGATCAATCCTGCCGCTTATTCGAAGTGGACGAATTCCCGACCGGACATCCGGGAACTCAGGGCACGAAGCGAAAAAAGAGTCCGTGCCAACAAGGAGTTCGCCGATATCACGAAGGAAAATGAGGAGCTGATCGAGATGCAGAAAAAAACGCTTCAGCCTCTGAATATAGACGAGGCCCGGAAGGACGAAGAAGAGTTGAAGGAAGTTACGCAAAAAAGGGACTCGGGAAATCCCCACGGAGGAATCCATAAAGGGAAGAAGCAAGACACGTCTCACCTGTCGGAGGAGGGGAGGAGACAGGCATGGGTCAAGGAGGTCGGCGAAGACCCTTACGTGCGGGAGTCGGTTTCCGTCCTGGATGACATGCGCCCCCCCGTGAAAACTTCCGTCTCGAATTGAGGCATCAGAGGTAAGCTATCGTACCGAGCGGTAGCCGGCGGAAACGCCTTTCTTCGACAGCACTATCTGCCATACCTGGAGGTCACGCGCACGGAAGGCGCCTGCTGAACTCAACAGATAATATTTCCACATGCGGTAGAACCGTTCATCATAAGACAATTTCAGCCTCTCCCAGTTCCTGTTAAAATTGTCAAACCAGGCCTTCAGCGTCGCATCGTAATAAAATCCGAAGTTGTGCCAGTCCTCGATAATAAAGAGGCCTTCGGCCGAAGAGGCTACCTGCTTCATTGAAGGGATGAATGAATTAGGAAAGATATACTTGTCGAACCACGGATCGATTGTCGACTGGGTCTTTATGTTGCCTATGGTGTGGAGCAGGAAAAGGCCCTCATCCCCCAAACATCTGTGCACAGCCTCCATGTACGTCCGGTAGTTCTTCTGTCCCACGTGCTCGAACATGCCCACCGAGACGACGTAATCGAACGTCTCGTCCACATCCCGATAGTCCTGCAGTCTGATCTCTACGGGAAGATCGCCGCATATCTCCTCTGC
>JAJYLU010000313.1 GCA_021787505.1 Nitrospirota bacterium
CCCTTTCGCCCTTATACTTAGGGATTTGAGTATCTCATAGGCAACCCGCACCTCTTCGATAGGACTGGCGGACAGCGAAACCCTTATCGTATCGCCGATACCCTCCGAAAGCAAGATCCCTAAACCTACCGAGCTTTTGATCATTCCGGTAAAAGCAGGCCCGGCCTCGGATATGCCGATGTGAAGCGGGTATCTGAATCTTTTTGAAAAAAGCCTGTATGCGTCAACAGTGGTAGGGACGTTGGAGGCCTTGAGCGAAACCTTTATCGCGCTGAAATTCAGGCGCTCCAGAATATTAATATGCTCGGCCGCGCTTTCCACGAGCGCTTCTGCTTTGGGATGGCCGTATTTTTCGAGGAGCTTCTTCGAGAGCGAGCCCGCATTGACTCCTATCCTTATGGGAATACCGTTGCCCGCAGAAGCAGAAACAACCTCGGCGACCTTCCATCCGGCCCCGATATTTCCGGGATTGATCCGAAGCCCGTCAACCCCCTGCCTTATCGCCTCCAGGGCCAGTCTCCAGTCAAAATGGATATCGGCTATAACCGGGATGGTCACTGCTTTCTTGATTCCGCCAAGCGCCTGCGCAGCCTGCATATCGGGCACGGCTATCCTTATGATTTCACATCCGGCTCTTTCAAGCGCCCTGATCTGATTGGCCGTTGCCCTTGCATTTCTTGTGTCGGTCTTTGTCATCGACTGAACAACGACCGGGTTCTTCCCGCCGATGGAGACCTTGCCCACATGTATGGTCTTAGTTCTTCTTCTTCGGATCATTTCCGGTCCTGACTCCTCATGATTCGCCCTTTGAAGCGGCCAGCCTCTTCTTGTATCTGTATGCCTTTACGGCCGCGAGATGACTGCCCAGCGTGACGGAGAAGGTATGCGTGCCGTCGTTATTCGAAACAAAGTACAAGTAGGGGACGTTGGCAGGGTTGAGGGCCGCTTTTATAGACTCGAGCCCCGGTGAGGCTATCGGTCCGGGCGGCAGTCCTTTAATGACATAGGTGTTGTACGGGGTCTTCTTAGACAAGTCGTTTATCATTATCTTTTCCCTGGAGCTTTTCACTCCGTATATGGCGGTGGGGTCGGCCTGCAGTTGCATGTGTTTCTTAAGCCTGTTGTAATATACTGCGGCGATCACAGGTCGTTCGCCCGGAGCAATGGCCTCCTTTTCAACAATGGAAGCCATAGTCAGCACCTCTCTTTCCGAAAGCCCCATTTCGAGCATGCGGAGCGTCATATCACCATCAAACTTCTCCCTCAACCTGTCTACCATTGTGGTCACCACTTCCCTGATTTCGAGTCCCTTGGGAAACTTGTAAGTATCGGGGAAGATGTAGCCTTCCAGTGAGGGGGCATCGATATCAAGGTCGTCGAGAAATTTCCTGTCTGTCGACAGCTTCTGAAATTCCTCGCCGTATGCAGTGTTCAAGGCGGAGAACTTGTCTTCAATCTCAAAGACGGAGTCGCCCGGAATTACGGTGATTTCGTACTCTATGATCTTTCCAGAGCGAATAGCATTGAATACCTGAAACGGGCTCATGCCTCCCCAAAGGGGATAATACCCCGCCTTCATCTTGCGGTCTGCTCCGGTCACCCTTCCGAGAAAGAGGAAGACCCACTTGTCTCTGACCATGCCTTTCTCCGCAAGGGAATCGACCGCCTGCCTGAACGTCACTCCCCTCTTGATCTCGAACTCAATCGGCTTGTTGCCGAAAGGCAGAGGAATAAGAAGCTGGACCGCCGAGTAGGCGACGAAAACGAACAGCAGGGACGAAACTATTATCGCGAAATTTTTTTTCACTATAATTTAGGATGCCAGAAAGAGACAAGATATGTAAAGGCAATGCGATCGTGATCTCCGGACGACTTGATATTTGTCAAAGGACTGGTATTATTTGGAAAGGCAAGGTAACGTGAGGTCCCAAACGGTTTCATTATTCAGGAATTCCAGTTTAATACTCCCGCTGTTTCTGGCGCTCATCTTCAGCGGATGCGCTAATTTGCCTCAGGTCTCCGAAACGATCCATGATATCCTGAGCACCCATGAACAGCCCCAGATCTTCTCCGCCGAAGGACCGTTGTCTCCGGACAAGACGAAAGACCTTTTTGAACGCCTGAAGAGTTCCGTCGCACCCACGGACTTCCTGGAGCGCCACATCGCCGTAATGGAGTTTCTCAGCGGAAGCCCTCTCATTAAGGGGAACAGGGTCAAACTTCTCGTGGACGGACCAGCCACATATGCGGCCATGTTCAGGGCGGTGCGAAACGCCAGAAATCATATCAACCTCGAAACCTACATCTTTGAAGATGATGAAGCGGACCGGAAACTGGCTGACCTCCTCCTGAGAAAGCGGGCAAGGGGGGTCCGGGTGAATCTCATTTATGACAGTTACGGCTCTTCAGGGACTCCGGATTCATTCTTCCAGCGGCTGCGCGACGGAGGGGTAAATGTGGTCGCATTCAATCCCATAAATCCATTGAAGATCATAGGGAAACGGCGGATCACTTACAGGGACCATCGCAAGATCCTTGTCGTGGACGGCAAACTCGCCATTACCGGCGGAGTCAATCTGAGCCAGGTTTATTCGAGCAGGTCCTTCGGCAAAGAACGGGAGGGGAAAAAACAATTGCCCTGGAGAGACACAGATGTTCAAATCGAAGGGCCTGCCGTGGCAGAGTTTCAAAAACTTTTCCTCGCCACATGGCGAAAACAAAAAGGCCCGGCCCTCGGGAGACGGAACTTTTTCCCCCATCTGAAGGAAAAGGGGGATGCCCTGGTAGAGGTGATCGGCAGTGTGGCGGGAGCGGAGAACAGGACCACGTTCGTAATGTACGTCTCCGCCATAACCTTTGCTGAGAAATCGATCCATCTGACAAGCGCCTATTTCGATCCCGACGAGCAAACCGTCAAGGCCCTCATTGATGCCGCCAGGCGCGGCGTGGACGTGAAGATTGTTGTCCCCGGGGACAGCGATCTTCCCCTCGCCCTCTATGCGGGCCAATATTATTATTCCGGCCTTCTGGAGGCGGGGGTGAAATTATATCAGCGCCGCAATGCAATGCTGCACGCAAAAACTGCAGTGATCGACGGAGTCTGGTCCACAGTCGGTTCCACCAATATGGACTTCTGGAGCTTTGCGAGGAACGATGAGGTGAACGCAATTATTCTATGCAAAAGTTTCGCCGCGGAAATGGAGAATTTGTTTGCTAAAGACATTGCCGATTCGGACCAGATCCATAAGAAGCAGTGGGAGACGAGACCGCTGTTTCCGAGGGTCAGGGAGTTCATTGCCCACCTGCTTCGGGGCCTGCTGTGAAATCTCCAACGGGACGATTCTTAAAGAAGTC
>JAJYLU010000314.1 GCA_021787505.1 Nitrospirota bacterium
AGCGCAAGAAAGGCGATGTCGCCCGAAATGGTTGCAAGTCCCGCGTTTTTGAAAAGGACCGACTTCAGCGCATCGACCGCGTAGGCCTCCGGATTAACCTTCGCAAAAGACCTTAGCCATCCCGGAAAACTTGCCACCGGATAGACCGCCCCGCTCGGGAAGAAGAGGATGACATTGAGAAACCCGCTCAGGATGCCGACGATCCTAGGATGCCCGACTCGTCCTAAAATGAGGAACATAAGACTCAGGAGGCAGAGTGTCGTCAGCACGATTATGACGAAGAGGGAAATGCACTGGTGGACCCCCCTCGAAAAAGGTATCCCCGTGATCAGGATGCTCACCGTGAAAATCAGGGTCGCGATAACCGTCGTGATAGAGAGGCCGCTTATGATCAGCCCGGCGACGATATGGCTCTTGGAGAGCGGAGTGAGGAGATAGCTCTCGTCTATCCCCATGAACCTGTCCATAACGAGATTGAAGGCGCCGGTCGTCAGCGTCCCGAGGAATATTGCCATGATCACGACGCCGGGCACGAGAGACTGATAATAGTCGACCTTGGGATATAGGTTGACGTCTCTGAGGAGGACCTCGCTCGTCTTCTCCCGTATCGGCACATATTCGTCATGAATCGGTCCGAGGGCCGCACTGACCAGGTTCCGTATAGTCTCGGAGGATATGCCGTCGGTGTTGTCGAGGAAAAGACCGACCTCGGGCCGGCCGTGCAGCGTCACCTTCGTGTCGAAATCTTTCGGAATGACAAGTGCCGCCTTGTATAGTCCCCTGCGTACGCCCTCTACTGCGGCGCCTTCGTCCTGCAAGACGATCAGTCTGAAGGTCTCCGGTCCCGCGGCTATCGCCGTCAGATTTTCAACAACGCGTTTGGCAAAGGGACCTGTATCGTGACTTACGACTGCGACTGGAAGTGAGGTAAGTTTTCCCTGGAACGAATTCCCGAGGATCAGGAGATAGATGATCGGCATGAGGATGCTCATTCCGAGCACCACGGGGTTCCGTCTGAATTTCTTCAGGTCTCTTTCTACCACGGCAAGCAATCGTATCATCCGAGAGTGCCCGCCATGAATTCTTGACTTCCAGTTGCGAGAAAACTCCACAGAAATAGGGTGCGGCGTGATGAAAAACGACCATAGTCGAGGCTCCCCGGCCGGCATGCAGTCGCCTTAACACCTTTTTCACAATGATGCTCTAGGTTATGCCTGCGTTCACGTGAATCAGGATTATAATCTGCCGATTCTATGGCGTTTTTCAGCATGTCCCACCCGATCACTCTGCAACAAAAAGGTATTTGCTTTTTATAATATCTCATCGTCCGAATTTCTGCGGGATGCCGGCGCCGACAAAAAAGCTCACCTTCTTTGCCTCCTCTTCCCTGATCGATTTACCCGTATAGTGTATGAAAACGTCCTCGAGGGACTGCTCATGGACCGTCGCCGAGAGGACCTTGCCCCCCGCCGATCTTACTTCATCGATGAGGGCGGGCAGGTTTTTCGCCCCGCTGTCGACAGAGACCCTGACAGACCCTTCTTCAATTTTGACCTTATGGACAAAAGGCAGCGCCTCGATCGCCGCGGCAATTTCCTCCGACGGGTGTTCCACCGCGAGCGTGATAACGTCGTTGCCGGGTATCTGCGCCTTGAGCTCCGCCGGGCTGCCGAGCGCGATGATCTTCCCGGTATCGATAATGGCGACCCTGTTGCAGAGCGCCTCGGCCTCTTCCATGTAGTGGGTTGTGAGGAATATCGTCATCGAATCGCCGCCGATGAGTTTCTCGAGGAAATTCCAGACGACGCGCCTCGATTGCGGATCGAGGCCGATAGTCGGCTCATCGAGGAAAAGCAGTTCCGGCCTGTGCACGAGGACGCGGGCGATCTCGAGTCTCCTTCGCATGCCTCCCGAGTATGTGGCGACGAGGTCGTTGGCCCTTGCCGTGAGTCCTACCATGTCGAGGAGGTATGCGATCCGCTCTTTTCTTTCCTTCGCGTGAATACCATAGAACCTGCCGTAAATGTCCATGTTCTCGTAGGCCGTAAGATCAAGGTCGCTCGTCATAGCCTGAGGGACCACGCCGATATGCTTCCTCACTTCCGTGGGGTCCTTTACGACGTCGCAGCACGAAACCACGGCCCGGCCGCCCGTAGGCCTCAGAAGGGTGGTGAGCATTCTGATGAGGGTCGTCTTCCCCGCGCCGTTGGGACCGAGAAATCCGAAGAATTCGCCCCGATCCACTTCGAAGCTCACGCTGTCGACGGCGGTGATATTCCCGAACTTCTTCGTGATTTCCGATACGGTGATAGCCTTTTGCTCTTGCATAGTACTCTGCTCCGCTAACCGGGCGTCAACCTTTCAGAGGTATAGCGACTTCAACGGTCATCCCGGGCTTCAGAAGCCCCTCAGGATCTTCTACGCTCACCTTCACCCGGAAGGTCTTTATGTCCTCTCTGCCGCGGACCACGTCTCTTTGCGTTGCGAACTCCGCGTAGCGTCCTATCTCCGAAATTTTGCCCTTAAAAACTTTGCCAGGCAATCCGTCTACAGTGACTGTGGCAGGGCTGTTCAGCACTACTCCGCCGATCTTCGTCTCGTCGATATCGGCCCTCGCATAAAGGCTTTGCAAGTCCACGATCGTCATGATCGTAACCCCGGGGCTCACTGTCTCGCCCGCCTCCATCGACTTGAAGATGACCGTCCCGGACACGGGCGTTCTGATGATCGTATCCTCCAGCTTTGTCCTGTAGAAGGCCAGGTTCGCCTGGGCCTCCTTGAGGCCTGCCTGCGCGGCATGCAGCTGGCTCACCGCGGAATTGAGCTGGGCCCGGGCAGCATTGCTTTTTCCCTCTGCTGAATTTCTCTTCTCCCTGGAGGAACTGTATGCCGCGGCATTCATATCGTACGCCGCGACCGCCTGGTCAAGGGACTCCTTCGAGATGTAATCTTTCTTGTACAACTCCTGCGAGCGGGTCATCTCTTTCTTTGACTCCTCCATCTGCGCGAAGGCCCTTTCAACGTCCGCCGCGGCGCTCTTCATGTCGGCCTCCGCGGCCTTCATGTTAGCCTCGGCGCTTAAGATCTCAGAGGACGCAGCCGTTATGTCGGCCTTCGCCTTCTCGACCCCTGCGGCAGCCTGGTCGACGGAGGCGCTCACGTCGCCGCTCTCCAGTTTTACGGCGACCTGCCCTTCTTTGACCGCATCGCCTTCACTGCAGCAGATCCACGAAACCCGACCCGCAACTTTCGGAGAGAGATTCACCTCCACGCCGTCGATGATGCCTGTTGCCCGCAATGTCGTCGCAGGTTTTTTTGTGAGGGCGTTATAGAGGAAGACTGCCGCAAGG
>JAJYLU010000315.1 GCA_021787505.1 Nitrospirota bacterium
CGACATACTTGTGAGCATGAACAAGGCCTCCTTAGATAAGTTCCAGCCGAGGGTGAAGAAGCACGGGCTCGTTTTCTATGACCTTTCTTTGATCAAAGATCCGGCAGTGAGAGATGACGTCCTGGCTGTGGCCGTGCCGGCCACGGAAATTGCGAGTTCTGCGGGGAACACTAAATCGGCGAACATGGTAATGCTCGGCGCGGTGCTGGCCGGGACAGGTCTCCTCAAAAGGTCTTCGGTGCTGAAAGTGATCGAGGGCCCGACGAAGTCCGCCGGGGGAAACGGAATCCGGGCAAACACCAATTCGCTTTTGAAAGGAATACAGTATATTGAGGATACGAAAGGCAAGAATCGCTGACGTCAAGGAGATACAGAAGTTGGTGAACGATTTTGCACGCCGCGAAGAGATGATCCCCAGATCGATCAACGAGCTTTACGAAAACGTGAGGGATTTTGTCGTCTGTGAAGAGCAGGGAGTGCTCAAAGGAGCCTGTGCGCTCCACGTCCTGTGGGAAGACCTTGCGGAGATCCGCTCACTGGCGGTAAGGAAAGAATCGCAGAGGATGGGCCTAGGGAAAAAAATGGTCAAACGCTGTGTCGCCGAGGCAAAGTCCCTCGGTATAAAAAGGGTTTTTGCCCTCACTTACCAGCCGCTTTTTTTTAAGAAAATGGGCTTTGAAGAGATCGATAAATCCTCCCTCCCGCAGAAGATATGGGGCGATTGCGTGAGATGCCCCAAATTCCCCGAGTGCGATGAGCACGCACTGATCTACCGTTTTTAGGGACGGCAGAGGATCATGCACAGGCGATATCTCCCCTACTTTCTCCTTGCCCTTGCTGTCTTTTTGCTGGATCAGGCGACCAAGTACTTTATCATGCATCATCTCAACCTTTATCAGGTCGTGAAGATAGTTCCTTCTTTCAATATCGTATATTACCGGAACATCGGTTCGGCCTTCGGCATGTTCAGGAGCCTCGGCAACGCTTTTTTTATTGTCGTTTCGTTAGGGGCGATCGTGGGGCTTTCGGTGTTTATCATTAAGGACGCGGACGCGAGGCTCGGTCTTTCCCTGATCCTTGCCGGCGCCGCCGGGAACCTTGCCGACAGGATAATTCACGGCTACGTGGTTGATTTTCTCGAGGTCTATGCCGGGAGCTTTTACTGGCCTGCATTTAATGTCGCCGATTCCGCTCTCACGGTGGGAATCGGACTTCTTATTATCAGGACGGCCTTCGGCAGGAAATGAAGAGGAAACCATATTTCAATGGAGTACCGGCATTCCCATACCCCTGATATGCAACGTTTCACGATAATCCATCCGCTTTATATGGCCTTTTTCTCGAAGGCGCTCTACCGCGACGTCGGGCGGAACTGGAAAGGGCACGGGTTTGTCTACGTTTTTGCCCTTGTCGCGTTATGTATGATACCCTTCGTACTCATGACCCAGTCGGCCATTTCAGACTTTCTCAATAAAGAGGCGCCGAAAATCATAAGACAGATGCCGGACGTCACTATAAACAAGGGAAAACTCTCGATCGACCGGCCGGAGCCATATTTTGTGAGGGACGAAAAGACAGGAGAACCCCTCGTCCTGTTCGATGCGGATGACAAGGCGGACCCCAAGGAGAGGGCGAAGGCGCCGATACTGGTCCTGCGGTCGGAAATTATCGTCCGGGGAGAAGGCGGACAAGTCAGACATCTCACCCTTTCGGACGTCGACGGATTCCGCTCGGACAGGCGTCTCCTTTACGACTGGCTTGATGCCCTGGACGAATCGATGGCGATGGTTCTTTACCCTTTCGCCGTGGCGTTTTCCTTAATCTTTCGCGTCTTCGAGGTCGCTGTCTTTGCCGCGGCAGGCAGAGTCTTCGCAAAGTCGATGAAAGCCCGTCTCACTTACCCTGCTCTCATGCGGCTTTCGGCGGTTGCGCTGACTCCGCCGATGATGGTCGGCGCCGTTTTCAATGTGACCGGCATAACCGTGCCCTTCTGGTGGGTTGCCGGAATCCCGATTACACTTGCGTTTCTCTATTACGGCATAAAGGCTGCATCGGAAGAAACCGGGACATGACATCGGAAAGTGATCTTTGTATAATAGTCCGCAGCCGATGAACAGTACGACGGCAGATCCTTTTCTTATTAGGGAGACCGCAATCCGATGAAGAAGGTGCTTATTGTGGACGACCTCAGGACATTTATAGATAAGGAAAAGAGCATCCTGGACAGGTCGGACATCAAAATATTTACAGCCACGTCGGGCCGGGAGGCTCTCGCAGTCCATAAGGCCGAGAAGGTCGACCTCATTATCGTCGACCTCGATATGCCCGGCATGAACGGCGACAAATTCTGCAGCATCATCCGCCGGGATGAAGTGCTTAAGCAGGTTTCGATAATCATCGCATGCGGCGGCACTGAATCCGATATTGCACGGATACGCCAGTGCAAGGCCAACTCATACGTTGCCAAGCCGATACGGCCCGTTCAATTCCTCGAGAGCGTCGGCCGGTTCCTCGACGTGCCCGAAAGAAAAAGTTACCGGGTCCTTTTGAAGGCAAGAGTGGAGGGGAAGTTCGACAACGAACCCTTCTACTGCTCCTCGCAGAACATAAGTGTCTCGGGGCTGCTCATAGAGACCGAAAAGGTCCTGGAAAAAGGCGATGTTCTGTCTTGCTCTTTCTTCCTGCCGGGCTCCGAATGCATCGTCACCGACGCCGAGGTTATGAGGACTGTGAGGGGTGCAGAGAACTCGATGTCATACGGCGTGAGGTTCCTGGATCTCCGCCCCGCTTTCAAGACGGCTATCGACACTTTTATCGAAAAAAGATCGGTCAAGAGTCAGTAGCCGCCAAGCTTGTAAGCCGACGCTTATTCCCTGAACGACATCTTCAGCTCGTACATGCCGCCTTCGGCACTTTTTTCGATCCCGAACCCCATATGTTCGAAGAGCTGGAGCATCGGTTTGTTGTCCGCAAGCACCTCGGCGGTGAAGCCGTGGAGACCCGCTTTCTTTGCGAGGTAAGTGAGATAGGAAAGCAGTTCGGCGCCAATGCCGCGGCCCTGATAGTCGTCGCGAACGACGAAGGCCACCTCAGCTGTATGCGTTGCCTCGTCTATAAAGTACTGACCCATTCCCGCAATCACCTCCGTACCCTCCTTTTCGACAACTGCGAGGATCACCATTTCCTTTGTATAATCTATTACCGCGAAGGCCTGGAGCCGGTCGTGATGCATGTCCTTGCGGGTCGAGATAAACCGGTGGTACATCGAGTCCCGCGAGAGGGAATAAAAAAAATCCTTCAATATGTGCTCATCGGTAATCTTTATCGGCCTCAGA
>JAJYLU010000316.1 GCA_021787505.1 Nitrospirota bacterium
ACTCTGGATAAATCTTGTCACTGATGGACTCCCGGCCCTTGCCCTCTCGACAGAGCCTGCCGAAAGAGACGTGATGAAACGTCCTCCGAGACGCCCGGAAGAGAGTATATTCGCCCATGGTCTCGGTCTGCACGCTATATGGGTCGGACTGCTCATGGCCGGCGTGGCGCTCTTTATACAAGCGTGGGCGTTAAAGACGGGTCATGCGCACTGGCAGACGATGGTGTTCACTGTGTTGTGCCTGACGCAGCTCGGTCATGTTCTTGCGATCAGGTCTGAGAGAGAGTCTCTCTTTACAATGGGCTTACTCTCAAACAGATACCTCCTCGGTGCTGTGCTGCTGACCTTTGCCTGTCAGATGGCGACGGTCTATGTTCCGTCATTGAATTTCGTATTCAAGACAAAGCCCCTGACTCCTGGTGAGCTCGCTGTAAGCCTTGCCCTTTCATCTGTTGTGTTTCTTGCGGTTGAATGCGAAAAGCTAATGAAGAGAAGGAGTGACAAACGTGGATCCCCTCGAAATAATTCAGCGTCATTATGACCTTGACTCAAAGGCTTATTACTTCCTGGTCCATCACGGCAGGCTCGTCGCGCGAAAGGCGCTTGAAATAGCTAAGAAGGCGCGCCATCTCAACCCGGATCTTAAGTTCATAGAGGAAGCGGCGATGCTCCACGATATAGGGATCCTGTTCACAAATGCGTCAAAGATAGGGTGCCACGGCCGCAAGGAGTACATCTGCCACGGTTATATGGGGAGGGAATTGCTCGAGAGAGAGGGTCTGCCGAGACACGCTCTTGTGTGTGAGCGGCATGTGGGAATGGGGATCACCCTCCGGGACATAAAAGACAACCGTCTCCCTTTGCCGGAGAGGGACATGGTCCCTGAGTCAATAGAAGAGAAGATCATCTGCTATGCCGACAAATTCTTTTCGAAGAGCGAACATGAGCTTCTCCGCGAAAAGGACATGGAGTCCGTGAGGGTCCTGGTGAAGGGCTGCGGCGAGGACAAGCTCAGGACATTTGACGATTGGTCGCGGCTATTTCTTTAAGGAGGGTAAACGCACTAAACAACCGTTTCCATAAACATGAAGCCGATGTTCTCCAGGATGAAGAATAAGATGCAGAGGACCCAGAGCACGCGTTCAACGGTCTTGGGCCGGGCCTTCGTTGAGCGCAGTATGCCGAAGGTGGCCAGAAATAATGCGATAGAGAACCATTTCATCCCGAAAGGCGAAACCCAGAGTATAAGCAAAGAGATGTAAATCCCCAGCAGGAGATACGGTCCCCAAAGATACCACTTACCGGTCCGTCTCTTCTCCATCCTTCGCGCCCTCAGCGCTCCGATCATGTGGACCTGCCACCACGATCCCAGAAAAAGGAAGAGCACCGCATATCTGTCGAGCCTCGCAAGCGTAATGTCCTGAAGCGGAAAGGCCTTTGTCTCCACAGTCCATATCGTGAATATGAAGATAGCCGGGACCAACGCGGAGGAGAGGAAACCGAGGATGTCCAGGACATATGATCCGAGCGGCGTATCTTCCCTGCCGGCCTTTTCATCCCTCGCAGAGATGAAGAATTCGAGTCCGAGCAATAAGGGTATAATCAAATATGCAAACTGCTGATACCTGTAAGCCTGCATTACCTCTCCCCGTCCTCAATGAGACGAGTTTTTTATATTGTATTTATCTTATGCGCGAGACATCCGGCCCCGAAGCCGTTATCGATATTCATGACCGCGATACCCGGGACACATGAGTTCAGCATAGCAAAAAGAGCGGTCAGGCCGCCGAAGCTTGTGCCGTAACCCGTGGATGTCGGAACAGCGACTACAGGTCTGTCGGTCAAGCCGCCTATGACAGAGGGAAGGGCGCCTTCCATTCCCGCGACGACCACAACGACCCTTGCCGAGGAAAACTTCCTTTTCTTGTCGAGGAGCCTGTGAATCCCGGCGACTCCCACGTCGTATTCCGTTTCGACCTTGCTTCCGAGAAAAGAGGCTGTGACCGCGGCCTCCTCCGCTACCGGAATATCGGAAGTGCCGGCCGAGGCAATCATCACCAGCCCTCTGGTCTTTTCTTTAACGGCGCCGGCCGATATTACACCGGATGCGGGGTGATACACAGCCTGCTCAAGGCGGAGGCAATCATAGACCTCTTTTGTAGCCTTGGTAATCAGGACCCTTCCGCATCTTCTGTACATTGTCTTAGCTATAGACCTGATCTCAGCTGCTGATTTTCCCTGGGCGAGGATCACCTCCGGTACGCCCTGAACAAGATGTCTGTGATGATCCACTTTTGCGAAAGAGAGGTCTTCGTAAGGGAGGTGGCTGAGTCTGTCCACTGCCTTTTCAACAGACAGCGCTCCTTTTCTTACGGATTTCATGATGGCGGCTATCTCCGACTTATGCATTGAACTCTGTTTTTAGTGCCCGGTTCATCAACTCCCTCACCGCGGCCCCGGGATCCTTGCCTTCGTACAGCAGCTTGTAAACCTGTTCGACAAAGGGCATCTGAACATCATATTTTTTTGAAAGCTCGTATGCGGATTCCGCAGTAGCGACTCCTTCAACGACGCTCCTGGATTCCGAAAGGATATCATTCAATTTCTTGCCCGAAGCAAGTTTCGTCCCGAGCGTGTAGTTCCTCGATAGTCTTGCAGTGCATGTAAGGATCAGATCGCCGAGGCCGCTCAGCCCCGAAAAAGTATATTCCCTGGCTCCCATGGCCACCCCAAGCCGCTTTATCTCTGTGAGCCCCCTTGTCAGGAGTGCGGCCCTCGCATTGTGACCGAGCTGAAGACCGTCACAGATACCCGAGGCAATGGCGAGGACGTTCTTCAAGGCCCCTCCAAGCTCCACGCCAAGGATGTCGTCGTGGGTATAGACCCTGAAATACTGGGTGTTAAAAATTTCCTGCAGCAAAAGCGCCGTAGGGGCATCTTCGCAGGCGATGGTGACCGCCGTGGGGAGCTTTCTGGCCACTTCGTCCGCAAAGCTCGGGCCGGACAATACGGCAACCCGGTGGTCTGAAAAATCCCTTATTATGGACGAGCCCGTAAGGAGGGTCTTCATCTCAATGCCCTTAGCCGCATTAATGATTATTGAGTCGCCGGCAGCATGCTGCAGGGCGCTTTTGACGACCGAGCGCATGAATTGAGACGGAACGACATTGAGTATGTATCTTGCATTATAGACGCATTTTTCGATATCGCTTGTAAACGAAACATTGTCGGGCAAGTCGAAACCGGGAAGATAGACCCTATTGACCCTTGTTGTCTTCATCTCTTCGCAAAGGTCTTTTTCAAACACCCAGAGAGAGACGTCATACTCC
>JAJYLU010000317.1 GCA_021787505.1 Nitrospirota bacterium
TCGTGGGTCAGGGAAGCACATTCACTTTTACCCTTCCGAAGGCATCGGCCGATGAAAAGCAGTAGGCCTATATTTCTTGTCGAAGACGATGCGGTCGACCAGATGCTGCTGCAGCGCGCGCTTTCGACCCTGCGGATCAAGAACAGGCTGGATGTCGCCAACAACGGCGAGGAGGCCCTCGAACTGCTGGGCAGGAGCAAGAGCGAAGACATACCCTGCCTCATCCTGATCGACCTCAACATGCCGAGGATGAACGGGTTTGAATTTTTGAAGGCGCTAAGACAGGACGAATCGCTAAGAATGATCCCGGTCATCGTCCTGACGACATCGAAAGAGCAGAAGGACGTCAAAGAAAGTTACCGCCTCGGCGCCGCAGGCTATATGGCGAAACCGGTCGACTATCTGCAGTTCGTCGAGCTGGTAAAAACGATCGACAGGTACTGGTCGCTCTGCGAGCAGCCGGATTAACGGGGAGACGACGTGCGGGTGCTCCTGATCGAAGACGACATAGTCGACCAGATAGCCTTCAAGCGCCTCGTTGCCAACGGGGAACTGCCGTCTGATTGCGAGATCGCCGGTTCTGTTGCACGCGCGCGGGATGTCCTCTCCCGCAATACGCCGGACGTCATCATCTCGGATTATCTTTTGGGAGACGGCACTGCCTTCGACATCCTCGATCTGCACACAGACTGCCCGGTGATAATCACGACAGGTGCGGGAGACGAAGAAGTTGCGGTAAAGGCGATAAAGGCAGGGGCCTACGATTACCTGATAAAGGATGCGGCCCAGAACTATCTCAAGATACTCCCGGTCACTATAGAAAAGGCGATCAGACAAAAGAGAAACGAGGAGCGGCACCGTTTTTTAAGCGGCAGGGAGTACGAAGAGACGCTGCTCGCCGGCGGTCTGGGCTTCGAAGAAACAATGCGGCTGATCGCACGCGCCGCCGATGCGGAATCGCCCGTGCTCCTGACCGGGGAGACCGGCACCGGCAAAAGCCGTGCGGCCAAGGCGATCCACTACGGCAGCCGCGTCCGCACCATGCCTTTCATGGGTATCAACTGTGCGGCGCTGCCCGAAAACCTGATCGAGGCTGAACTCTTCGGGTACAGGAGGGGCTCTTTCACCGGCGCAGTGGCTGACAGGAAGGGTATCTTCGAGTTGGCGGAGGGAGGGACCCTCTTCCTCGACGAGATAGGCGAGATGCCTCTTCACCTTCAATCCAAACTTCTCGGCGTTCTTGAAGACAAGCAGGTCAGGAGGATCGGCGACGAATCCGCGAGACATGTCAATGTACGTATCATGGCAGCAACGGGTATCGACGTAGAACACAACCTTGGAAAAACTTTCAGGAAAGACCTCTTCTACCGCCTGAGCGTCATAAGGATCCATATGCCGCCCCTTCGGGAAAGGAGGGCCGACATCCCGGAACTCTGCAAATTTGTTTTGAGGGAGATCGTGGAAGGCCGGGACATGAGGCTTCCGGATTCTGAACTCGCGAGACTCGCTGCATACGACTGGCCGGGGAACATCAGGGAACTGAAAAACGTTCTCGAAAGGGCGGTTATTCTCCAGGGCAAGGATTTGCGACCTTCTGCACTTCTCGGCAGCCCGGCGTTGGCGTGCGGACCATCAGGACCGCCCAATTCGGAGGGCAAAATCCCTACTCTTGAAGAAGTCGAAAAAAATCACATAAGGCAGTCACTGGAAATGATGTCGCGCAATGTCACGCAGACGGCAAAGGCACTCGGGATATCTCTTTCGACCCTCAAGAGAAAGATAAAAGAATACGGCTTAAAATAGGCCAATGGTCCAGTTTGACCCGCTCAAAATGGACCGCATGAAAAATCTCTCTCCCTAACAATTTGTTTTTATGTGCTTTTTTTGCCTCCTCCCTTCTGGCATCGGCCTTGCCTCTTAATTTCTGACGAAGAGATTGTTTAAGCGGGGAGGTTGCCAGTGAAAAACATACTTCTTGTCGATGACGATACGCTGCTGAGGTTAGTCGTCATGACTAGCATCGGCCTTACTTTCAAAGACTGTAAAGTTCTGACCGCCGGCAGCGGAAAAGAGGCCGTGAACATCCTCAATTCCGAGCAGGTCCACTTCGTGCTTACAGACCTCTTAATGCAGGAGATGGACGGCTTTCAGCTTATAGAATACATCAACACAAATCATCCGGAAATACCCGTTGCGGTCATGTCAGGGGAAGGCGGCGCCACAACAAGGGAGAGGCTGCACAGCCTCGGCATCTCGAAGTTTCTTGAAAAACCTTTTAACCTGAAGGAACTTCATACCGCGATTTCGGAACTCCCGGGAATCGGGAAGAACGCAACTGCAATTTCATTCACAACTGCTTAGTAAAAAAAGATCAGGGGAGGTAATTATGGGCATCAGGGCACTTGGGGAAAGCATCATCCTGCAGTCACTGGAAGATCTCGCAAGCCCTGCGCACCGGCAAGAGAGCATCCGTTTTTTCAGTGGGGAGGGGTTCAGGCTGTCGGCGAAGATCGCCGGCCTGGGTGTCCCGGACATAGAGAAAATCATAGCCCTGTCCACGCTCATATCGCCGACTGCTCACCGTTTTTCCAGGCGTACAAGGGCTGCAGGAGGCGCACAATGACACACAATAGGCTCAGGACCGGGCTGGTCGTCATCAATGCCGATACAAATAACACAGGTGTGGTCATCGACTGGGGGGTGAAGGACAAAAGGTTGAGCCGGTATCTGCCGTTGCCCGCGTACAACAAAATGGCCGACTGGGTCAGGGTCTGGACCTCATCGGGAAAGTCCATAGAAGTCTGGCCTCTTCGCACAATCAGGTTTAACGGTAGCTAGGCGCTTACCGTAAGGGACGGGCCCGCAGGGCCCGTCCCGGCCCCACCGAACGGCCCCCGTTGCAATATTTCTCAAATCTCCCATCGTTTACGCATCGTTTACAACCTCTTGAAAAAATAAGAAAAAATGAATTATTATTATGTTCCGTCCATGAGGCCCGCGCCTGCGGGCCTTCTCTGGATCTGAGGAATACTAAGAATACATGGAAGAACTCAGGAAATTCAGAAACAACATCGACAAGATCGACGACGAGATGCTGACGCTGCTGAACAAGCGCGCCGCCTGCGTAATCGAGGTCGGCAGGATCAAGCGTGCCCGGAAGTCCACCTTCTATAAACCCGACCGCGAACGCCAGATACTCGAGCGGCTCGCAAAATACAATAAGGGGCCTTTTCCGAATGACGCGCTGAAGGCGATATACCGGGAGATCCTCGCCGCGTCTCTTGCGCTCGAGGAGCCGCTGAAGGTCTCC
>JAJYLU010000318.1 GCA_021787505.1 Nitrospirota bacterium
GGAGAGTTCGCTCGACGCGGAAAAGAAGTTGAGAAGTTTGTCGAGCTTGCCGATCTCGTCAAAGGCCCTGTCCATGGCCTTATCGGCCTTATCGGAGGAACCCGAAACTACGTTGATGGTAACGAGTGTATCCATGAGGATCATTGTCTTTTGGTAAGTCTGCTCCTTTTTGAGAGAACAGGAAAAAAGCGAAACAATCAGCAGGCAGCAGGCGGACAGCAGGCAGGGATAAGCCTTCCTCTTAACCCTGAACGTTGGACTTTGAACTTGAAACTTCTTCATCACGCCACTTTCATCACATCCGGCGAGAGTTTCTTTCGTAAGAAACTGCCTGTATAGGAGCCGGAAACGAGAGAGATCTCTTCAGGTGTGCCTTCTGCGATGAGGCGGCCCCCGTGCTCTCCTCCTTCAGGCCCGAGATCGACAATATAGTCCGCTGATTTTATCACATCCAGATTATGCTCTATGACGATAACGGTGTCACCTCTTTCAACGAGACTGTTCAGCACATCGAGGAGCCTTTGAATATCGACAAAGTGGAGACCTGTTGTGGGTTCGTCCAGGATGTAAAGGGTATTGCCCGTAGACTTCTTCGCCAGCTCCCTCGAAAGACGCAGCCTCTGCGCCTCGCCGCCGGACAGGGTGGGCGCGGGCTGGCCGAGCTGGAGATAGCCGAGACCGACATCCTCAAGTATCTCGAGTTTTTGTTTTATCAACGGGATCGATCCGAAAAAGTCGAGCGCCTCCGAGACCGTCATTTTGAGTATCTCCGAGATGTCCCTGTCCCTGTATCTGATCTGCAAAGTCTCCTTGTTGTAGCGTTTGCCCTTGCACGTATCGCACTGCACATATGCATCCGGCAGGAAGTGCATGACTGCCTTCAGAAGACCTCCTCCGCGGCATTTCTCGCATCTTCCCCCCTCGATGTTGAAGCTGAACCTGGAGGCGGAAAAGCCCCTGACTCTGGATTCGGCGACCTGTGCGAACAGCTCCCTGACCGGGGCGAAGATGCCGGTGTAGGTCGCGGGGTTCGAGCGCGGGGTCTTTCCCAGAGGCGATTGATCGACGCATATCACATTATCGATCTTCTCGACCCCTTTGACCGCGCGGTGCCTTCCCGGCATCACGCGGCTCGAATGTATGCTCCGCATCAATGCCTTATAAAGTATCTCGATGACGAGGGTGCTTTTGCCGGAGCCCGAGACACCGGTAACGCAGGTGAGAGTCTTGAGCGGGACCCTCACATTAATGTTCTTCAGATTAAACTCCGCAGCTCCCTCGATCTCGAGAAAACCAGCGGGCTTTCTCCTTCTCGAAGGCAGGGGTATGCCGAGCTCGCCTTTCAGGTATCTGCCTGTAAGAGACTTTGCGTCACGCTCAATCTCCAGAGGCGTGCCGCCGGCCACGATCCAGCCGCCCCTCGCTCCAGCCCCCGGACCCATGTCGATAATATGGTCCGCCCACCTCATCGTTTCCTCATCATGCTCGACCACGATGACGGTGTTCCCCGCATCTCTTATGGAGGAAAGGCTTTCCAGGAGCTTCGCGCAGTCTCTTGGATGGAGCCCGATGCTCGGCTCGTCGAGGACGTAGAGAACACCGGTCAGGGACGAACCCATCTGCGTGGCGAGTCTTATCCTTTGCGCCTCGCCGCCGGAGAGGGTCAGGGACATCCTGTCGAGGGTGAGATAACCGAGGCCGACCTTAATCAGGAAGGAAAGCCTGTCCTTCACCTCCTTCAGGACGCGTGTCGCTATCGTCTTCTCCCTCTCGGTAAGTCTCAGGGCGCGTATGAAGGAAAGGGCCTCATCGACGGTAAGAGAAGAAAACTCGCCGATGTTCAGGTCCTGCAGCTTCACGCTCAGGGCCTCCTTCCTCAATCTCAGACCTCCGCAGGATTTGCAGCGTTTCAATTCCTCTGAGGCCTCCGGAAGATCGTCCCCGGCGTCCCCTTGCCCGAACACGCCGAAGAGGTCGTCCATGTCCTGCAGGCCCAGGACCCCGAGCCCACGGCACCCGGGACAGGCCCCGTAAGTGCTGTTGAATGAGAAGAGCCTCGGATTGATGTCGGGAAAGCTTGCCCCGCATTTGACGCACGCGGCCGTCTTGCTGAAGGGAATGTCGTTTTGCTCCTTCACAAGGTTGATAACGACCGTATCGGCGTATTTAAGGGCGATGTCGATGGCGGCGCGTATCTTCTTTTCGACGCCGTGCTTTATTATAAGTCTGTCGATAACGATCTCTATTGTATGTCTTTTCTGCTTCTTGAGGGATATCTCCTCCGTCAGGTCGACCATCCGACCGTCTATCCTCGCCCTGAGGAAGCCTTCGTTCTTCATCTCCGCAAGCTCCTTCTTATATTCGCCTTTCCGGTCTTTTACGATGGGTGCGAGCACCTGCAGCCGCGTCCCCTCGGGCATGGCCATGACGGAGTCGATAATGTTCTGGACGTCCTGCGTGGATATCGGTCCCCCGCAGTTGTAGCAGAAGGGCTTTCCTATCCGCGTATAAAGGACGCGCATATAATCATATATCTCGGTGATCGTTCCGAGCGTGGAGCGGGGACTCTTTGAGACCGTCTTTTGATTGATGGCGATTGACGGTGAAAGGCCTTCGATAGAATCCACGTCGGGCTTCTGGAGCTGTTCGAGGAATTGCCGGGCATAGGCCGACAGGCTTTCCACGTAGCGTCTCTGGCCCTCCGCGTAAATAGTGTCTATGGCGAGGGACGACTTGCCCGAGCCCGAAGGCCCGGTTATTACCGTTATCTTCTCTCTCGGAAGGGCGACTTCGATGTTTTTGAGATTGTGTTCCCGTGCGCCCTTTATAACGATGAAGTCCTGCATAGCGGTAATTTTTAATATAACTTAATGAATGAGATGCTTTCAAATATGGCGACCGTTCCGGAAGACTAAGTACGTCCATATAAAGCGTTCGTGCTCTCTTCCGGCGGTAAATGTGGCCACACTGAGGACTGCACTGGTATAATGGGGTATATTGCGCGAAAGGAGAAACTTATCATGAAATCACGTGCAGCAGTTGTCCTGACGGTTGCGGCGGTAATCGTATTTCTCAATCCCTTGCGTTCCGGAGCGGCGAATAAAGGGACTTCAAAGGTCAATGACAGTATTGAGGTGCTCGAGCAGATTATGTCCATCCCTGAGAAGGGCATTCCGCCGGCGGCGCTTTCGGCCCGGGTCAGCGCCAGCGAGACGGGGGTGGTGGAGCGGGTGGGAGAGGCGGGGGGGGCGGGGGGTGAGAGCGTGGTCGCGAGCGGCGGGGGAAGGAGGGCGCGG
>JAJYLU010000319.1 GCA_021787505.1 Nitrospirota bacterium
GACCGGTTGAAAATACTCGAGGACGAACTAAAAACAGCTTCGATACCTACATCCATTACATCAAAGACGTTCGGCAAAGTCAATGTCGGGTTTTGAGTATCTGTATGAAGAAGCCCTAATGAGCCGGAAGGGTTATTTTTCGCAACGGGAGAGGCCAAATTCGGCCTGCTCCCCATTATAAGCCGATAAAAATAATCATGGAGGTAAAAGATATGGAAACATCTGAACTGCAAGAGCAGATCTTCGCCTTTGTACAAGCGGCAAAGGGGAAAAAGAAGCTGAAAGAGAAAGATATCATTAAGGGCGTCTCTGCGGAACGGGCTGTGCCCGCTGACGATGTCAAAAAAGCGATGAGGGCAATGATCGATGTAGGCAGGATTATGTATTCCTATGGCGGCGGTGCAAGTTCTGTCGAGATTCCGAGTGAAGAGTACCTAAGGGAAAAGGGGCTGATCAAATAAAAAAAGTCACACTGTCGAATCATCCCGGGGGCGCCCTCCCTCATAATTGTTACAGAGGTCAAGAAGGGTGACAGCATTCTGAATGGAGATAAGATTTGTGAAAGTTGCTGGTTCCATGCCCTCAGTTAATTTTCACAACCGAGAAGGCATTACGGAAAGGGTTCAATCATGAGGAATGAAACAATTATAAATCAGCTGAGAGCTTTCCATTTTTTGTCAGGTGTATTGAAGAATCAGCAACATGACCCATTCTGCGGTAAATGTCTTGCCTTTGAGAAAGTGTCGGAGACCTGCATGGACAACTTTATAAAATGCGAAAATGACTGCAGGTCTAAAAGGGCACATTTATCCAAAGAATTGTCGGACTTGTTCAGCCGTGTCTATGACCAATTTGCCTCAATTCAGCATTCTGATGATCCAATAGGGCAGAAGAAAGCCGGAAATTGCAAACTGCCCGGTGGGGTCTGTCTTACAAAGGTTGCAATTGCACTTTATGAAACAATGGGGAATTAGTTCGGGGTTGCAGAATTGAAGGGAGGTCATCGTGCCGCTATATGAATATGTCTGTGAAGAGTGCGGACACAAGAGTGAATTCAGACAATCAATCCATGATGCGCCGGCAATGGCCTGTCCGGAATGCTCCGGTCAATTGCGAAGAATTATTTCCGGGGGAAGCGGATTTATTGTGAAGGGCCTGGCTGGCGGCGAGGCTCTTCAGCCCAGCTGCGGGAGGGACCAAACATGCTGCGGGAACGCGACACCCTGCGAATCTGCCGGCTGCGGCAGCGGCGGGAAATAGAAAAAAGGAGAGATATCGGTCCCCCGGACTCGGCGCGACAGACGCAAGCCGGGGGATAACGATAACGCGATGCTGCTGCGGACGGGCCTACTTTATCTCCATCACCTGGACATCGAAGTTCAGCGTCTTGCCCGCAAGGGGATGGTTGAAGTCCATCACGACCACGTCCTTCTTGACCTCCCTGATTTTGACGGGTGTCTTCTGACCATCTTTCCCTTGTGCAAATAAGGTCATCCCGGCCTTAGGGGTCATGCCTTTGGGCAGCTGGGCCTTCGGCACGTCCCGAAACGCCTTGGGGTTGACCGGCCCATACCCGTCTTCCGGCTTGACCTTGAAGGATTTCTTCTCGCCCACTTTCATGCCCATGACCGCTTTTTCGAAACCCGGGATCATCTGGTGGGCCCCGGCCTTGAACTCAAGCGGCTGACGTCCTTTGGAGCTGTCAACCACCTTGCCGTCTACCGTGAGGGTATAATTGACCTTGACCGACTTGCCGTTGGCGACTACAGCAGTCCCGGCCGCACCCGCAGGGTCCGTAACAGTCACGATCGCCAGGGACCCGAAAAAAAGGACCAGCAACAAATACGCAATATTTACTCTTCTCATGCGACACCTCTCGTCCGAAAGAATTAAGCCTCAGGAGTGAAAAACAAAAAAGCCGCAAAGCAGAATACTTTGCGGCTGCAGGCCAAAATACTCCTTGCAGCTTTATTTCATTGTAAATGATGGAAGGCTTCTGAAGCAACCTCAGTACAGCCGGCGCCGGAACATCCATCCCGCAAGGACCATGTTGAACAGCCCGATCGCCGCCAGGGGCCAGAACTGTCCGAGCAGCATCGAAAAAGGTGTCCCCTCCAGAAATATACCCCTGATGATTATCATGAAGTACCGCATCGGATTGAGGTAGGTGATCTGGCGGATCAGGTGCGGCATGTTTGCTATCGGGGTCGTAAACCCCGAAAGGATGATCGCCGGGACCACAAAGAGAAAGGCACCGAGAAGACCCTGCTGCTGTGTCACCGACAAGGACGAGATCATCAGCCCGACGCCGACCGACGAAAACAGGAAGAGCACCACGCCGGCATACAGCGTTGCCACGCTCCCCTGAAGAGGCACCCTGAACCAGAAGACGGTTATCAGGATGATCACCGTCGCCTCTGCGATGCCGATGATGAACCCAGGCAGGGCCTTGCCGATCAGGATCTCGACAGGGCGGAAGGGCGTGACCAGGAGTTGGTCGAAGGTACCCTGTTCGCGCTCCCGCGCAACCGAAAGGGCGGTCACCAGGATCGTGACCACCAGGAGAAGCAGACCCACAATCCCGGGAACGATGAACCACCTGCTTTCGAGGTTCGGGTTGAACCACGCGCGGGTCTCGAGGCGTGCGGGAGGTCCTGTCCTGTCGTTGCGCGCCGCAAAGTCATTGTTGAACGCAGTGATCACGGTCTTTACGTAATTCAGGGCGAGCAGTGCGGTGTTTGAGTTCCGTCCGTCGACTATCACCTGCACCACCGCGGGCCTTCCCGTTGTCAGGTCCCTGCTGAACTCGGGACCTATGTGGAGCACAAGCAGCGCATCCCTCCTGTCGATCGTCGGCGCGATTTGATCGTGCCGGCGGATGCGTTCAACCTCCTGGAAATGTGTCGAACCCTTGAAGCCCGCCTCCAGTTCCCGCGAGAGGGCGGAAGAATCTTCGTTGTAGACGGCATAGGTGATGTTCTTCAGGTCGAAGGTGGCTGCGTAGCCGAAGACGAGCACCTGAATGATAGGGGGGACGAAGACCACGACCCGGCTCTTCTTGTCGAGGAGTATAGCGAGGAACTCTTTGATCATTAACGAGAATATCCTTCTTGCCATGACTCCTCTAATCCAGGCTCTTTCTCGATTTTTTTCTGGCCAGACCGAGAAAGAACCCGGCCATGAGAATAAGGGCCGCGGCGTTCGGAAGGATTATGGCCCACACGTCTCCGGCGAGAAACAGCGTCTGCAGGATCGCGATGAAGTATCGTGCCGCCACCGCATGCGTG
>JAJYLU010000320.1 GCA_021787505.1 Nitrospirota bacterium
GGCGACGGACCATATATCCGAGATCATCGAGATCGTGAAGGGCCTCGTGGACAAAGGCTATGCCTATGAAGTCGACCGGAGCGTCTATTTCGAAGTCGGGAAATTTCCCGGGTACGGCAAGCTATCCAAACGCGATCTGGAAGACATGGTGGCCGGCGCACGAGTCGAGGTGGACGAAAGGAAGAGAAATCCGATGGACTTCGCTCTCTGGAAGGCGTCGAAGGAGGGAGAACCGTAATGGGACAGTCCATGGGGACCGGGAAGGCCGGGCTGGCACATAGAGTGTACCGCCATGTCGTTAAAGCACCTGGGCGAGACCTTCGATATCCACGGCGGAGGCGCTGACCTCATCTTCCCGCACCACGAAAACGAGATCGCCCAGTCCGAGGCATATACCGGAAAACCCTTCGTGAAATACTGGGTCCACAACGGGTTTATCACCGTCGACAAGGAGAAGATGTCCAAGTCCCTCGGCAATTTCTTCACGATACAGGAGATTTTGAACAAGTTCGACGCCGAGGCTGTGCGTTTTTTTCTCCTCTCGACCCACTACAGGAGTCCGATCGAGTTTTCGGATGAACAGCTGCGGGAGGCGGAGGTTTCGATCGACAGGTATTACACTACCCTCCTTCGGATACGTGACTTTCTTTCACAGGAGAACGCGAAGGAAAAGGCGGGTCCCGATGAGAAGGCGCTGGATGAAATGCTCGCCAAGTTCCTCGATAGATTCAAGGAAGCGATGGACGATGATTTTAATACCGCCCTTGCGATAGGGATCATCTATGAACTGGTGCGCATGCTGAACAAATATATGGATGGCAGGCCTTCGGGTAAGAAGGCGGTGGAGTTGATAAAGAAGGCTGACGAAATGCTCAGGGAGACCGGAAATGTGCTCAATCTCTTTCACCGGACGCCTGAAGAGTGGTACAGGGCACTGATGGCGGTCAAGGAGATCGGGCTTACCGAGGAAGATATACTCGTCCGGATCGGCGAACGCAAGGCCGCGCGGGAGAGGAAAGACTGGGCCGGCGCCGACCGGATACGGAAGGAGCTCGAAGAAAAGGGGATCCTGCTTGAGGACAGGAAAGACGGAACAGGCTGGAAGGTGAAGGTGTAGCGCTGTCGTCCTCCTAATAGCATACGATAACCAATATTGCCCATCAGCCGCTCAGTGGGGAAGGCTGAACGGGGTCAAACCTCCATTCTTCATTTATGACTGCGTTTCAATCAGAAATCGTTGACAGCAAATACCATTTGTTTTACGATAAAGCTATCGATAAGATTGTTGGGAGGAAAATAATGGCCACTACGACAATTTCTCCGAAGTTCCAAGTGGTGATACCAAAGGAGGTAAGGGAAAAGCTCCATCTGAAATCCGGCCAGAAGATGGCCGTGGTTACGAAAGGCGGAGTAATTTATTTCATCCCTGAAAGGCCGCTGAGCGCATTCAGGGGATTTCTTAAAGGTATGGATGCAGGTAACATCAGGGAGGATGAAGAGCGGTAATGCTGCTGGTCGATTCTTCGGGCTGGATCGAGTTCTTTACTGACGGTCCGCGCGCCGCCGAATATGCAGGCCATTTGAAAGACACGGGGCGCATTATCACGCCCACGATCGTTTTGTATGAGGTGTATAAGAAGATCAGGAAGGAAAGAACGGAGGATGAAGCGCTGCAGGCCGTTTCTATAATGAACCGCACAAGAGTTTTAGAGCTGAGCGAGAGCATTGCGCTCCTGGCGGCGGACCTCAGCATCAAGCACGGTCTTCCCATGGCCGACGCGATTGTATATGCAACTGCGATGGAGTCGGACTGCAAAGTCATGACCGGTGACTCCCATTTCAGAGGTTTGAAGGGAGTGGTGTTGGTTGAATAGGATTTGCAGCCGCGGGATCCTTGTATTTCAATTCGTGATACCCGGAATATATCTTCTCCTCCAAACAGGGGCGGGGAGTCGGAGACTATTATCGGAAAATGGCTAAGGCGAAGAGGCAACAGGAAGGATGTGGTCATAGCCACGAAGGTCGGCAGCGAAATGCGTCCCGGCATAACAGCCCCTATCGCCAGTGCCGCAAATCCCGAACAGATAAGTGCCTTGCTCGAGGCCCCGGAACTGAAACTCGACGATATGAGGCAAGCGCCTGACCTGAATGGTCCGTGCCGCAACTTGAATCTTTTTGACCTGGCTGTGGACTTAGCCTTAGAATAAAGCTGTATGAAAACTGTTCATGGCCGCAGCAGAACACGTGAAGAATGGGTCTACGGGCTCAACCCTGTACTCGAAGCCATAAAGTCGGGCAGACAGGTCAAGTCCGTGTTCCTGTCCTCATCCAGGAGGGAAGGGATCGAAGGGATTGAACGCGAGATACTGTCCAGGGGCATTGCGCTAAAGAAGGCCGACCAGTATTTTTTCGACAGCAGGTTCCCCAAGGGCCATCAGGGCATCGCCGCGGTCGTTGCCCAGAGGGAATACGCGGACTTCGACGAAATGCTCGACATCCCTTCGACGAAAAACGAGCTCCCTTTTTTCCTTGTCCTCGACTGTGTGGAGGACCCGAGGAACTTCGGCGCGGTCCTCAGGGCCGCCGATGCCGGAGGGGTGCACGGAGTGGTTATCCAGTCTCACAGGTCGGCGACGCTTGTGCCCGAGGCGATCAAGGCTTCGGCGGGCGCTGCCGAACATATCCCTGTTGCGATGGTATCAAACATCAAGCATGCGATGAAGAGCATGAGAGAGATGGGATTGCTGATCGTGGGAGCCGAGGCGGGGATGGACCGCACGATCTGGGACCTTGATCTCGTTGTCCCCCTGGCCCTGGTGATCGGCTCCGAGGGGAAAGGGTTGAGAAAGACTGTGAGGGAGGACTGCGACACCCTGGCGAGTGTTCCGATGAGGGGGAAGGTCGGTTCGCTGAATGTTTCTGTCGCGGCGGGAATTATGATTTATGAGGTAATTCATCAAAGAATAAGGGGAAAATAGGTTTTGTGAGGGAAAAATGTTCTGCCCGGGTTTGTTCTTGTTTTTTTCCTCTTGACCATAGTATAATAATTCCTTTATATTATTAAGTTTCGAAAGATCCGAAGGATTACTGTTGTCTTTTTTGGTTGGGCCACCGTAGCTCAGTTGGTAGAGCAGTTGATTTGTAATCATCAGGTCGGGGGTTCGAATCCCTTCGGTGGCTCCAAGAAAAGTGACGCGAATATTAGAATATAGTGAATAGTAAATAGTAAAGAACGTTTTGTCCGGTCACTGTTCACTAATCACTAATGACTGTAG
>JAJYLU010000321.1 GCA_021787505.1 Nitrospirota bacterium
GATGCTTGCGCATGATGTCCCACTCTTCATTGTTAAGCGCTCCGGGTTTCAGGAGGATGCTGTCCGGGATGCCCATCTTTCCGATGTCGTGAAGCAAGGCGCCCCTCCTCACATGCACGAGCTCGGCCTCGCCCATTCCCATGGTCCTTGCTATCTTCACCGTTATGTCCGTCACCCGCCGGGAATGGCCCTCAGTCTCCTTGTCGCGCATGTCGAGGGCCTTTGACCAGCCTTCAATCGTAGCATCGTATGCAAGGGTCAGTTCGACGGTCGAACGTTCCAGATCCTTGAAGAGACTGGCATTGTCCATTGCGATGGCCGCCTGAGCCGCAAGTGCTGAAAGAAAATCGACCCAGTCGGGTTTAGGATAGAGGGGCGAACGATTGAAAACCTCGAGCACGCCCTTCACCTGTCCTTTGGCCACGAGCGGCACGACATAGTGGCTGACAAAGGCCTCCTCACGCATGGCCCTGACATGTTCACACACTTCCCCGCCTTCGGAGGAGCCGCACATGCCGATAATCCGCCTTTCAACGGCCGCGCGGCCTACGTGTCCCTCTCCCAGCCTGATCCTTGTCTGCTCGATTACGCGTGAACGGAAGCCGCTTCCGGCAGCGTATTCAAGGGTCTGCGTGTAAGGGTTCATAAGCAAGACTGAGGCGGCATCGACCTCAAGCTGCGTCCTGACATGAGGGAGGAGGATATTCAGGGTGAGTCTCAGGTCAAGACTCGAAGATATTGCAGTGTCGATATCGTGCAGCGCGTAAAGTCGCTTCAAATGCTGTTCGGTCTGTTCGTGAAGGGCCGACCTGTAAATAGCGTTCGCCGCGATCTCTCCGATGGCCGACAGCAGTCTGACCTCCTCATGGTTTATCTCGCTCCCGCGGCTCACCAGCAAGGCGCCGATGGTTTGTTCTTCCGCAATAAGCGGAATGCAGGCCACGCAGCGGAAGCCCCTGATCAAATCCGGACGGGACAGGCGGGGATCGCTCATGGCGTCACAGCTAACATACGGCTGCCCCGTGGCGATGACATGTCCGACGAGACCCTCCCCGGGAGCAAGACGAAGACCGGTCCAGTCCTTCCAGCCCTGCTGCGCCAGCTCAATCACTGTCCCGCCGCTCAACTGATCCCGCACAGCAAGGGCCGCTCCTTCCGCCTTCAGCATATCGACCACTTCGCCGAGGATCACCGGCAGCATTTCAACCTTTGTGCGGGTGCTGCGCAAGGCCTTGCTGATTGAATAAATAGCCGTCATTTCCCGCTCGCGCTGCTTGCGCTCGGTGATGTCCCTCATTATAGACGCATAGCTTGTAACAGTCTTCTTTCCGTCTTTCAGGGCCACTGCCGTAATCTCCACCGGCACTATCTCCCCGTCCCTTGTTCGCCTTACGGACTCGTAATCTGTAAAAAAACCCTCCCTGTCCAAGAGGCCCATGCAGTGTTTCAGTTCCTCGCGCGCAAATTCCTCCGGGATAATAATGGAAATCGGTTTTCCTATGACTTCGTCTTTCTTGTAGCCGAACATCCTTTCGGCCCCTTCGTTCCATAAGAATATATTTCCGCTCAAATCAATGGAACATACCGCCTCCGGGACATTCCTCACAATGGACGCAAGGGAGTTTATCTCTTTTTCCACCTTCTTGCGCATCGTGATGTCCTCGATCATGCCGAGGGCGTGCATTATCTTTCCTTCTTTGCTGTGAACGGCCGACGCGGTAAGATTTGCCCACATGACCTCCCCGTTCTTTTTGAGATACCTCTTCTCCAGACGAAACACCTGGATCTTCCCCTCAAGAAGCTCCCGCGACAGACTCCTGCTCTTTTCCTTGTCCTCTGAAAAAGTGACGTCTTCGGGGCTCTTCCCGAGAAGCTCCTCCTCATCGTATCCCAGCATGGAACAGAAGGACTTGTTCGCTTTCATGAGTTTAAAATCCTTTCCCACAACGATCATGCCGAGCGGACCTTCTTCAAAAATCTTCCGGAAGCGTTCTTCGCTCCCCTGCAGCGCTTCTTCGGTTGTCCTGCATTCCACAACCTTCGATTGCAGTTGGTCCATGGCCATCTGCAGTTCGGCTGTGCGTTCTTTTACAAGCCCCTCGAGCTCGCCCTCGTATCTCCTGAGCTCGCACTCAAGTTTCTTTCTCCGACCGGTCGAGATTCGCACAAAAGCGCCGAGCCCTGTCAGAAGGCACAAGGCGAACGACCTTATCCAGAGCTCCTCTGCCGTAGGTCTGATCATCTGCGAAAAGAGATTGCCCTGACGGAAGGCCAGGGCATCCACGGCGGAATCAATGAGCCAATAGAGGACCCCCAGGGCCAACCCGAGCGCTACGGCGTTCCACTTGCTCCAGAACTCCAGCTTGTCGCCGGTCAGGTCATTCCTTTCCTGCAGCTTTTGTCCAGGTTTCAAAATTGTCGCCTCTCGCTTCTTATATTGTGGACCTTAGTTGACAGATGGTCAATCCTACTCAGGTAGGGGAATGACAACTTGTGCGCTGCTTACCTATAAACTTCTCGGCGCTAATCGGCGGCAGGAGTCTCGGCAAGGGTTGAAAGGAAGCTCACAAGCGTGAACCTGTTCTCTACGCCCAGTTTCATGTAAATGTTGCTTAAATGGTCCTTTACCGTCTGCCCTGAGATTTCCAGTTCATCTGCAATGTCCGTATTCTTTAAGCCGTTAAGGACCCGCCTCAATACATCGGTCTCTCTCCTGGTCAATCTGAATCGGCCCCTGATCCTGTTCAGATCGATTCTGTTCGAAAGCGCCTCCTCTACGATGAAGACGGCGACAAACGGCCGGGCGCCGTCGCGGATATGGACCCTGAACGACCAGTTGCTTGGACAACCCTCGAATCTCTTCTGCAAATAGATCTCTCCCGGGAACAGCTCCTCGACCTTCGACAGGCTTATTGCATCAAAAGCCCTCCTGCACAGGCCCGTTATTTCGTCGGGAAGATGGTGCCGCTTCGAAAAAAGGTCTGCCTGCCTGTTTGAGAAAAGGACGTCCAAATCGGAATTGAAGACGATCACCCCTACGGGAATTATATTGAGGATGAACTCAATGACATCTCCCGCGTTTTCTTTGTCGAAGCCCATCCTACATTTTAGTGACATCCCCCTTTCCCTTGCAAGCACGCGCTGGGCATAGAGATACGCGGTCTCATCAAAACGGCGGTGATGGGCAGCGACCGTCCTCGCCCGAAGGCGATAATTCGATAGATTTTCGAAACAATATATATTATGATGTTGTAGTACGACGCGAAGA
>JAJYLU010000322.1 GCA_021787505.1 Nitrospirota bacterium
TAAGCATGCGATAGAATTTCATCGTTTCTTCCGGTGTCAGACCGGCCTCTTCCATCGTTTGCTGATGGGCGTTCAGGTTCGGATCATCGACCAGTCCCCGGCAGCCTATACAGGCGTTGCCGTAGCTCGGACAAGCGGCCATGCAGCCCGCGCGGGTGACCGGACCCAGACATGCAATCGGTCTCTCCTTATGAAAGACGCAGACATTCCCTTTCATCTTGCACTGAACACAGACAGGATAATTGGGGATATAAGGTCTCTTGCCCTGCATCAGCGCCGTCACAATCTCCATAAACTCCTCACCGTCGCGATTGGGCGGGCACCCCCTCGCGTAATAATCGACCTTGACGATCGCATCGATCGGCTGCGCGAGGAAGGAATCGAAGTTCGAGGCCTTGTCCCCATACACTTCCTTCTTTATCTCGAACTGATTGGCGAAATTCCTTATGCAGTTTATGCCGCCTATATGGGCGCACGTGCCGAGCGCAATGAGTGTCCCGGCGCGCTTTCTGATCTCTATTAACTCCGTGATCTCGCGGACCCTCGAAATCGCCCCCTCCACGATTGCGATGTCATAATCGTCACCCTTATAGCTCGAGGCCTCCCTGAAATTGACCACTTCTACAGCGCCCAAAAGCTCAAGCAGCCTGTCCGCCATCGAAAGGACCACCAGCTGACATCCCTCGCAGCTCGTAAAACTGAAGAAACCGACTTTCGGCTTGTCCGCCATCAAATGGCCTCCGGGATCCCTTTGAGTGCTGCGTAGTTGAAGACCGGCCCGTCGCTGCAGACATAGACGCCGTTCATCTGACAATGTCCGCACTTCCCCACTCCGCACTTCATCTTGCGTTCGAGCGAAACCCATATGTTCTTTTCAGGGACCAGCCGCTTCTTTAATTCAGAGATGACAAAGCGGTACATGACCGGCGGACCCACAATAACGGCTTCGGTACCGGGGGGATCGAGGGCCAAGCGGGGCATCAAGGTGGTTATGACCCCGACGTTTCCCTTCCAGTCGTCGCCTGCTACATCGACCGTAGTCTGGAGTTCGACGCCCTCCAAACTCCCCCACGACATGAGCTCGTCCTCAAACAGGATATCCTTCGGTCTCTTGCATCCGTACAGGATGAAGACCTTTCCGTAATCCCCCCGGTGGTTCAGGACTTCGCGAATAAATGAGCGCAAAGGCACGAGGCCGATCCCGCCCGCGACAAACATCATGTCTCTTCCTTTGAAGACCTCGACATCGAACCCGTTACCGAAAGGGCCGCGGATGCCGACATGGTCCCCCTTCTTCATGTTTAATAACGCATTGGTCACATTGCCCACCTTCCTGATACACAACTCAAAGGTCGGCATCGAAGGAGCGGGCGCGGAAGAGACCGAGATAGGCGCCTCGCCGACGCCGAAGACCGAGACCTCCACGAACTGTCCGGGTCTATGTTCCAGGGAGTCCCGTTTCAAAAGCTCCATCTCAAACAGCGTCTCAAATTCCGTTTGAGGAATGACCCTTCTGATTCTCGCCGGCTCGGGAGTAAAAAGAGTTTTCATACCACCCGCTTCTGAAAGATCTCGTTAGCGATTTCGAGCGGACTCACAATGTGGGTAAGGCACGCCTTGATGCAGCGACCGCATCCGGTACAGAATGACTGTCCCCACTTATCGAAGAGATAATTGAGCTTCCGGTTTGTCCTGTGCCTGAGGCGGTCGGACCTCTCTTCTCTGAAGTTCTCGCCCGAGGCGACCCTGGCAAAGTCCTCAAGCATGCATCCATCCCAGAACCTCTTGCGAACTCCGCTCTCCAAATCTGCCCTCATATAATCTTCGACATCAAAACAATAGCAGGTCGGGCAGACCATATTGCACGAACCGCAGCCGTAGCATTTTGCCCCATGCTCTTCCCAAACGGCGTGCACATAGTTCTTTTTCATCAGACCCGGTAAATCGGGGTAATCGGGAAGGAGTTGCTTTTCTTCCCGGTCAAAAAGCTCGTCCCTCCGAATGCGCACGGCAGAAAGTTTCCGGACGTCCGATTCCAAGGCGGGCTTGCCCCTTCCTCTTAAGAATTCTTCGCCCTTTTGAGATGCCGCCTCCGCAAAATACAGGTCCCCGATATCCGTCAGGAACAGATCAAACCTGTCCCTCGGGTTAAGCCCGTCCATCCTCAGACAGACAGCCTCCGGCGCGCAAGGAACGAGACAATCGACCCCTATCAAGACAGCCCTTTCCCTCTTGGAAAGATAATTCACGTCCCGGTTCTTCTCGGCAAAGATTTGATCGATCAGATAGATCGCATTCAGGTCACAGGGATGAACGCCGAAAAGGACAATCTCTTCTGTTGCGTTTAACGGCTCCACCTCGAATTCGCCATCGCGCTTCCTGAAGGCAAGTATATTCTCGGAGGCCGGGAGAAAATATTTCTTTGGAGGGATTACGGTCTGCGGAGGTCCCCAGATTATTTCTTCGTATGAATGAATCTTAGAGTAATTGGCGAAGTTCTCCTGCTTTACAGGCGCATAGACTTTTTCTTCTTTAAGTATTTCTTCGACTGACTTACGAATCCCGGGTTTTTCAACCGCATATTGTTTCATCGTAATCCCTCGCAGTCAACACCATTGTAACCCAGGCACTGCAATTGTCAAGTCGATGAGGGGCGCATAACTGCTTAACGGGAGGTCTTTTTAATATGATGAATGCGAGGAAACAATATCAGAAAAGTCACGCTTCAGGCGGAACGGCTTTATATTACGCATTATTGTTTTTGGCACACGATTTCAGGAACATCTGCACTCGCTCCCTTCTCTATTTCTGCTTGAACTATACAATTCTGATGCCGGACGGTCAAGCGGCAGTCTCAGGAAGACATTCTCACGCTTGTCTTATCGCTTTGAAAGCGCAAGGTCCAATAGAAAAAAGATGAAGAAATAATATGGGGACACTAATGGAGAAAAACAGTTGAGCATTACGAATCCAGCGCGATACGCGGCTTAAACAGCGTCTGCGTATGCCCTCACCTCCCTATCGAGGCGGCCACCGAGTTCTTCTTCGGCAACGTCCAAATCGTATTGCGACTGCAGCCCTGTCCAGAACTGAGCGGACATTCCGAAAAACTTCGCCAACCTGAGAGCGGTATCCGCTGTGATCCCCCGTTTCCCAAGGACAATCTCATTTATCCTACGCGCCGGCACACCGATGTTAAGAGCAAGCCTGTTCTGGCTTAGCCCCATTGGTTTAAGAAACTCTTCGAGAAGCACTTCGCC
>JAJYLU010000323.1 GCA_021787505.1 Nitrospirota bacterium
AGTCCCACGTCGTCCAGCCCCTGGATGACCCGCGCGTCGATTTCATACTTTTCCATGCGGGTTTTTTCCCTCAGGGGAAACGCGATATTCTCATAAACAGTGAGGGAGTCAAAGAGCGCCCCTTCCTGAAAGACGACGCCGAACTTTTCGCGCACCCTGTCGAGTTCCCTCCCTCCGACGCCGGTGATATCGACGCCTTCGATCAGGATCTTCCCCTCGTCCGGCCTGATGATGCCGATCAGGTGTTTCAGAAGCACGCTCTTGCCCCCGCCGCTTTGGCCTATCACGGCGACCAGTTCCTTATTGAGGACCCTCAGGTTCAGGCCGTTCAGTACCCGCTGTTTGCCGAAGCCCTTCTTGAGGTTGACGATCTCTATCATGACTACCTCAGGAGCACCGACCCTAGGAAATAGTCCCAGATCAGGATGAGTACCGAGGAAAGCACCACTGCCGATGTCGTTGCCTTGCTGACCCCTTCGGCCCCGTAGCCGGTGAAGTAGCCCTTGTAGCAGCAGACCCACGAGACTATGATACCGAAGCTCAGGGACTTGTACAGGCCGACCGTGATGTCCTCCATCTTCAGGAACGACTCCATCTGCGAAAAATAGGTGCCCGAACTCATCCCGAGAAGTTTTACGCCGACAAAATAACCTCCGTAGATACCGATAAGGTCGAAGATGGCGGTCAGCAGCGGGAAGGCGATGAGCGCGGCCACGATATTCGGCACGATGAGGTATCGGATGGGGTTCAACGCCATCGAGGTGAGGGCGTCGATCTGCTCGGTGATCTTCATAATGCCGATCTCGGCGGTCAGCGCCGAGCCCGCCCTTCCGGTGACCATGAGCGCCGAGAGCACCGGCCCCAATTCCCTGATGATAGAAAGGGCGACCGCCGGTCCGAGCAGGGCCTCTGAGCCGAATTTTCTGAGTGTGTAATAGATCTGTAACGCCAGGACCATGCCGGTGAAAGAGCCGGTGAGGAGGATGACCACCATGGACTTGCTGCCGAGGAACCGGATCTGTCTCATCAGCATTTTGAACTTGAAGGGCGGCCTGAAGATCGTAACAAGTGCGTCCAGCAGGAAAAGGAACATACGACCCAGTTCCCTAAGAAGGCCGAGGAACCAGGCGCCTATCAGGCGTATACACGCTGTCATATCATGAATGGTCATGCCTTATTCACTTCCCATGCCGACTTATCAGAGCCGGATATTTCCGTACTATAGTGTATGCGATTCCCATGTGGGATGCAACACGAGGAAGCCCCGTCAGTGGACAAAAAAAGCGAACAGCCGCTCGTGGGGTCACTGTTGATTGACGGCGTATCCCCTGGCCCTCAGCAATTCGACGATCCCCCGGTCACCCACGAGGTGACCGGCGCCCACGACAACGAAGCAGGTGTCGGCCGTGGTGAGAAAATTCTCTATCTTCGTTACCATATTTTTGTTTCTCTCGTAAAGGAGTTTGTCCCATACGGAAGACATCTCCGGTCCTTGCGCCATCCCTTTCGAGAGTATCGACTCGAGTCCTTTCGAGTTTCCGGATTTCCAGGCCTTCACCAGTGCCCCCGATTCCTCACCCATCGTTTTCAGATCTTTTATGGTATAGACTAAAAAAGATTCCTGCTCGATATCGGTAAATCCGGCCAGGAGCTTTGTCTGATAGTCGAGACTTTCGAGTTCCACGATCCTCCTTTTCCCTGCATTCGAAAGAAAATGCATGTCGATGCCGAGGTTCGGGTCGAACCCTGTCTTCAGAAGCTCCAGAGAGGTCAGCGTCAGGGCCAGGAACCAGGGTTTCTCCCGTTCTATGAGCGCGGCCGGCAGGCCGAATTCATCGAATTGCTTCAGTACAAGACGGTACGTATTCTCCGGGAGATGCTTCTCCAGCGAATCCCCCTCGGGATAAAAGGCGCTTTCGAGAAATTTCGTAAAAAAAAGCTGATCAGGGTTGTTTATGTTCGCCTCGACCGCCAGGACATTCGACTTCTCAAAGGCGTCTTCTATTGTTTTATTGAGGGGATAGGCATCCTTCGTGAGGTAATGGATCGAGCCGAGGAGGAAGACGGTGGCGGTCTTTGACCTGACCTGCCACATAAAGACCTTCTGACCGGCCGCATAAGATCGTTCGGCCGGAGAGAATGAAACAAGAATAAAGACGACTACAGTGAGTGCAACCGGCCATACGTTTCTGTTGATTCGCTTTCCCTGACGCATCAGAAGCATTATACCACGCCGGAAATTGACTGTCCGTATGGCGCATGATATTCTTTACTGGAGGTTGGAGAGGAACAATTGCCGAATAAGAGGAGGGCCTATGCCTTTTAATTTCGTATTGCCTGACCTGGGTGAAGGAATTACCGAAGGAGAGATAAGAAAGTGGGTGGTGAAAGAGGGCGATATGGTCCAGGAGCATCAGACCATAGTTGAGCTGGAGACTGATAAGGCGGTGGTCGAAGTGCCGTCTCCCCGGATGGGCAGGGTGCTCAAGATAAACAAGGAAGAAGGAGAGATCGTGAAGGTCGGCGAGGTGCTGATGACGATTGCGGAAGAAGGCGAGGCAGTCGAAGAGAAGAAGCCGGTCCCGGAGGAAAAGCCCGCAGAAGAGAGGAAGCCGGTCGAGAAGCAGAAGCCTGCGGAGCGGGAGAAGTCGGTATCGGTCGTCGGTGTCCTCCCTGAGGAAGAGGAGGAGGTGGTACTTGCCGCACCCGCGGTCAGGGCGTTGGCCAAAGAACTCGGCGTCGACCTTGCGAAGGTTAAGGGCACAGGGCCGGGAGGCAGTATCACGAAGGACAACGTGACCGCCGCGGCCGGCCCGAAGGAAAAAAAGGCCGAGGCCTTGTACGGGCCTGTTGAGAGGATACCGCTCAGGGGCATCCGCAGGACGATCGCAAAGAACCTTATCATGTCGCAAAAGACGACGGCTTTTGTAACGGGAATGAACGAAGTCGACATTACGGACCTCTGGGACCTCAGGGAAAAGGAAAAGCGGCCGCTTCTCGAAAAGGGCTTGCATCTTACCTTTTTTCCTTTTTTCATCAAGGCGGTGATCCACGCCCTTGCCGAGCACCCGATGCTGAATGCCTCGATCGACGACGAGCGGGAGGAGATAATCGTCAAGAAATATTATAACATCGGGGTTGCGGTCGACACCCCGGACGGCCTCATGGTGCCGGTCGTCAAGGACCCGGCTAAGAAGACGATCCTCGAACTTGCCCTGGAGATACAGGACCTGAGCATCAAGGCGAGGGACAGGAAG
>JAJYLU010000324.1 GCA_021787505.1 Nitrospirota bacterium
GTGAAACCGCTCAGCGATATCATAGACACCGGATATTTCCTTGGTGTCTTCCATAAGAACGGCGAACTCGTCACCGCCGAAACGGGCGATCGTGTCAACGGACCGGATGTGTTTCTTCAGCCGCTGAGACAGCATAACCAACAGCTGATCTCCGATCAAATGCCCCAGGCTGTCGTTGATGACCTTGAAGCGGTCCAGGTCAAGAAAGAGAATGGCAAAGGAGTGGTCCGGATATCGCTTCTTACGCTCCAGCGAGCTGCGCAGGCGATCTATAAAGAGGGCCCGATTGGGCAGGTTCGTCAAGGAATCGTAAAAGGCCTGGCGTGTGAGCAGGTCCTCAGCCTTTTTCCGCTCACCGTTTTCCAGGTTCAAAAGCTCATTGACGCTTTCCAGTTCGATGGTCCGTTGCCGCAGCTCCTTTTCTGCAGCGATGGATTTCCTGAAAAGTTTTGCTCTTTCATTGATGAGATAGCCAAGTGCAGTCAGAATAAAAGGGGCAAGAAGTATCAAGGCCCGGAATTTGACGCCTGCCCGGTCCATTGACAGGAAATACCCTAAGAATTCTTCGCTGAAGCTGTCGTATATGGAAAAGATATAGAAGCCGAGGATAATCCATGCAAGAATGACGGTATAAAGCGCTGTCCTGGATAAAACCTTATATGCAGAGTCGCCGCCTGTAGTGCTATCCGACATGAACCCCGTCCGTACTTTTCAGCTGTCTTCCCTCCCTGCGCTTCCTCGCAACATTCTACAATCCACGAGTTCCGCGCATGGTACCCGCTCCTAATATGCAACGTACTGTTCCCAAAGTCAAGGTGCACCAGGCAATTATCCCGCGGGCGATGCGAATCGCCAGCGAAAGGGAAGGGGATTTTTTCTTAAAAAAATTTAATTGTGCCTGCCCTTGCGGACCTCCTCTTTTTTTCGTATGCTTAGATTAGGGGTGCATGATTTTCACCTGTTTTGGAGGTTGTATATGGACGCGGATGAATTGTTTGAAAGGGCACAGCGATATTTTTTGAAGGGGAAGTATAAGGAAAGCGTAAGGGTATTTTCGGAGGTGCTCGATGCGGGTTACGAGCCGGCGATCACCTTTATGAGCCGCGGGGTCAGCTATCTCAGGATGAACGAGCGGGAAATGGCGATACAGGACTTTGACTGTGCGATCGACATCGACGACAGGGACGCTGCGGCTTACTATTTCAGAGGCTCCGCTCATATGCTCGGAGGCGATTACACGAGGGCGTTGTCGGATTTCAACAGGGCGATCGAAAGGAACCCTGAACACAGGGCCGCCTTGCTTGCCCGTGGAGTCTCGTACGTGAATCTCGGCAGGAAGGCAGAAGGCGCGAGGGACATATCAAAAGCGATGCGTTATGCCGAGGCCGCGATACAGGGGTTTTCGGACGTGACTGGATGGCGCGGCCAGCTCGAGAAGGTACTTGCCGCCATGGAAGGTGAAAAGAAGCGGGAAACGGAGCAACTGACCGAAGAGGACATAAAAGCGCTGAAATACTGGTTGAAGGCGGCATAATCCCCGCAGGAGCAGTTCAGAGCGGAAGATAGGCGCGGGGGTTCAGGCCGGGGCCGGCGAGCTCTCCGTCGATGAAATGGTGGTACCCGGCCGTTGCGATCATCGCCGCATTGTCGGTGCAGAGGACTGCCGGGGGGATAAAGACTTCGACGTCCCGTTCTGCACCCATCTGTTTCATCCGTTTCCGTAATTCGTTGTTCGCCGCGACGCCGCCCGAAAGGGCGACGCGCTTTATCCGCTTCTTTCTGATAGCCCACTCTGTCTTTCGCACAAGCACATCCACCACCGCCGTCTGGAAGGACGCGGCGATGTTGCCGATCATACCTTCGTCGAGCGTTGCGGCATCGGGCATATTATTTCCCGATCGCGACCTGAGAAAATTGAGTACAGCCGTCTTCAGTCCGCTGAAGCTGAAATCGTACGTCTCGGGAAGATAGGCGCGCGGAAAATCGATTGCGCGGCCATCGCCTTTTTGGGCGAGGCGGTCGATGACGGGCCCTCCCGGATAGCCGAGACCCAGCAGTTTCGAAACCTTGTCGTAGGCCTCGCCCGCCGCGTCGTCGCGGGTCCTCCCGAGCTCGTGATAGTTGCCGAATCCTTCCCCGGCGTAAAGGCTCGTATGTCCGCCCGAAACGACTAGGGAGAGAAAAGGAAATTCCGGGACAGGCGCCGCGAGAAACGGCGAGAGGATATGGCCTTCGAGATGGTTGACCGCGACGAGGGGGACCTTCGCGGAATAGCAGAGCGCCTTTGCAAAAGAGCAGCCGATCAGCAGCGAGCCGATGAGGCCCGGTCCGTGACAGACCGCGACGGCTGCGATCTCCCGCAATGGGACGCCCGCCTTTTTCAGTGCCTCGTCGACTACCGGAATGATCATCTCGATATGTCTTCGAGAGGCAAGTTCGGGGACTATCCCTCCATATTTCGCATGTATGTCGGACTGGCTCGAGACGATGTTCGAGACGATCCTTCTGCCGTCTTCAACAACGGAGGCGGAGGTGTCGTCGCATGACGTGTCTATTCCGAGAATGAGCATCAGATATTATACGGGGCCGACGGCAGGCGGATCAAACGAGGCTGGAGAGGGAAGATGCCGGTCTGTCCTCAACCCTCCCGGTCGTTACCGGAAAGCTCCTCGATGATGCCTTCGAGGAGCGCCGAGATAACCGAAAGATCGGAACCCCTTTCGATGTGGGGAAGTATGTCCGGTTCCGGGAGTTCGCCCCTGATCTCCTTGTCGAGCACCTTGCAGAAGGCGAGCAGGATCCTGTCGTCGAACTGTTTGTGCAGGCAGTTCTTCAACTCGGCGAGGGCCTTCCGGACGTCCATCTTCTTCCGGTATGCCCTCTCCGAGGTCATCGCGTCAAAAGAATCGGCAAGTGTGAGGATCTTCGCACCCTCGCTGAGATCTTCTCTTGAAAGTGCGTCGGGATACCCGGTGCCGTCGAGCCTCTCATGGTGGTGTTTGACGATCTTTTCCACGTCCTTCCAGGGGAACTTGATCTGTGAAATGATTTTGTACGAAAGGAGAGAATGTCTTCTCATCTCCGTCATCTCATCGGGAGTGAAGGGTGTCCTTTTGTTGAGGATTTCATTGCTTATCACGAGTTTGCCCACGTCGTGCAGGAAGCCGGCCACGTAAATACCCTCGATGTCATGCTCGGACCAGCCGAGCTCGCGCGCGATCGCGACCGAATATTTCGCGACCCTCTGCGAGTG
>JAJYLU010000325.1 GCA_021787505.1 Nitrospirota bacterium
TTGGGACGCTCGATGTAAGACATCAGGAGGACCACATGACCGTAGAACCTCATCTTGAGAATGTCGAAATGGCCCGAGACAAAATAGACCCTCCTTCCCTGTATGGAACTGACGAGTTCCATGTCGCCCGCCAGCCCGGCGGGGTCGTCGACATGGATTAAGCCGTCTGGTCTGACCTCCACCTTGTATGAATCCAAAGAAGGGTCACAGATATGCGCAAAAACCATGGAAAGACGCGGGTGGTCTAGCAGGAACTCATACTGCTTCAAACTGACGGGCAGGCGGGGCAATTCCGAGACGCGGGAAATGGTCGGCCTGGTTACCACCTCTTTCGCCTTGGGGCCCTTCTTCTCCAGAAGGCTTAACATATCGGCGGCGTTTGCTAAAGATGCTGATATAAAGATAGTAACAAGAACCAGGAATGTTATCCTGAAACAACCGCCGGCGTTCGCAGAGGGCACCCGAAGATCCCGATAACCATAGGCAACGGGGTTTATATTTTCCCAAGGTTGAAACACGCACTATAATAACATGCGACGGCAATTTCACTCTAAAGCAGAACCGCAACCGGGTCTGACCCGCCGGTATGGTGGGTCATGATTTTTGACACTTCTATCTTGCCGTCCCCATTCGTCCTCTCTTTCGGTGTTACAATAGAAGAAGCTCACTTGCACGATATTTCCGGAGGACTAAAATGTCGCTAACCAAATCTCATGAATTCTTCATTCAGTGGCACCTGACAGAGCGGTGCAACCTGAGATGCGCCCATTGTTATCAGACGGGCGGAAAAAGCGAAGAACTTTCGCTGGAGGAGATCAGGTCTGTCGCCGGAGAGGTTGCGGAGATGCTGGGAGCCTGGACAGAGGCATATGGCATCTCTTTTTCGCGGAGCGTCAGCGTAACCGGCGGAGAACCATTTCTCAGACAGGATCTCCCGGAGATCCTCGAAACGATCCGGAACAAGGGTTTCGACCTCTATCTCCTTTCAAACGGTACCCTTATCGATGCAGGAAGGGCGAAGATGCTTTCCCGCCTGTCTGTGAAAGGTGTCCAGATAAGCATGGAGGGACCTGAAGATGTTCATGATGCCATCAGGGGAAAGGGAAGCTTTACGGCGTCCGTCGATGGGATCAGACATCTGCTCGATGCAGGTCTGAGGGTGACGATAAACGCGACGTTGTCGGAGCTGAACTCGGGCCACTTGCAGGATCTTGTGGAGATCGCCCTTTCTCTCGGGGTTCAGCGGCTGGGTTTTTCGAGACTTGTCCCGTCCGGCAGAGGACTCGGGCTTATCGACAGGATGATCGAAAAGGAAAAAGTCAGGAAAATATACGAGGAGATCTTTTGCCTTCATCCAAAAAGCCTTGAAATTGTCACCGGGGACCCGGTGGCGTCACAGATGAGCTGTCCTGCGGACGAGGATGCCGGAAACGTTGCAACTAGCGGCTGTGCCGCCGGCTTATCGGGACTGACCTTCCTGCCTGACGGAACGATCGTCCCCTGTAGAAGATTGTTTGTGCCGATAGGCAATGTCAGAAATGACAGGATCAGGGAAGTCTGGGCCTCTTCGCCGGTGTTGGACGCGCTCAGAGACAGGACCCGATACAAGGGAAGATGCGGTGACTGCAGGAGGTGGGCAGGCTGCAGGGGCTGCCGCGCGATCGCCTATGCGTATTCATCTGCCAAAGGCACACCTGATTTTCTTTCCGAGGATCCCCAGTGTTTTATCGGGGAGGAGAATTGATCGATCTGCTTGCCCTGGTTACTGTCATGGTTTGGCCCGTCATTCCGCTTTTCTGGATCCCGGTCCACCGATTTCCAAGGCTCTTCAGGCGTCTCGGCAAATTGACCTATATTATGCCGGCTATCCTTTGGCCGCCGCTCGCGTTTGTCATTTTTATCTACCGGGGCCCGCTCCTTCATTACCGGTTTGATCTCCCTTTATCGTTCCGGACCGCGGGGACTCTCTTGCTGGCGGCGGGGATTGCACTTCAGCTCAGGACCGGCGTGCTCCTGAGCCTTCGCGGGCTTATGGGAATTCCGGAGATATCTCCCGGGACATCGGACAGGCTGGTGAGGGAGGGTGTATTTTCCATCGTGAGGCACCCGACCTATCTGTCGCACACCATGATGCTGACGGGAATGTTTTTCCTTACCTCTGTGGCGGCCGTCGGGATCGTGGCGCTTCTCGACTTCGCGGTGATCAACGCGTTCGTCATCCCCTTGGAAGAGCGGGAGCTCTTTGCGCGGTTCGGAGCGGATTATGTCGAGTACCGTAAAAAGGTTCCGAGGTATTTCCCGAGGATGGGGAAAAAATAGTTCTGAATCCCAAAGTATAACACTTTCTTTAACTTACAGTTGCAAAGAGGAGAAGGTGAACATGCTGAAAAAGTCCATAAATTCGGCAATTATCAATTGTGATTCACGTAAACGCAGATTTAACGTTTAGTGAATTTCAGAAAAAGCTTTGTCTTAAGATGCGGGGGCTGTAAGGAGCCTCAGATTATGGATCTTTTTCATCACATTCACCACTCTTTTTTATATCGGTGCAACGTTAGGGTTTATTGTGTGCGGGGTCGTGGTGAAGAGCTTTACTCCTTGTTGGCATCTTGTGGCAGGGATTCAGGCCTTATAATACTCCAAGTATATCCAGGGCGAGCATCAGGTTTAAAAAAGAGACGACTGCAGCCGTTGACCAGAGGAGGACGTTGTCGGTCGGAGAATTCGAATGCTTTCCCATCACCCGTTCCGACGACGTAAGGGATATCTGCGAAAAGATGGTCCAGGGAAGCTGGACGGCGAGGACGATCTGGCTCCAGATCAGGCCGCTGAAAGCGTCCCGCAGAAAGAGGACGATCAGGACGGCCCCCGAAAAGGTGATTGCCGCGCCTGACCGGGAGTGGTTGTCCGAGATGTCGAACGGCTCCCCGAATATTCCGGCGAAGATACTGCCGCCGGCCATCGCAGCGGTCACGGACGAGGAGAAGCCCGCTAGTACCAGCGCGACGGCGAAGATGATATGTGCAGCATCCCCGAGAAGCGGCTTCAGGGTGATGTCTGCCTGTGCGAGGTCGGTTACGACCATACCCCGTGAATAAAAGATGGCGGCTGCGATGATGATAAGAGCACTGTTGATCGCCCATCCCACGATCATAGCGAGAAGCGTGTCGGCGAATTCGTATTTCAACTGCATGCCGATGATCTCTTCCCCTTTCCTGTTCCATTGTCGGCTCTGAATGATCT
>JAJYLU010000326.1 GCA_021787505.1 Nitrospirota bacterium
GTAGCGCCGCAGCACTGCATAGGCCATGTCCATCAGCGGGAAGCTGAAGGCGATGACCGGGATCATGATCGTCGCCATTGCGGTCGCCTTGTGAGAAGAGAGGATCGAGATAGCGCCGAGGAAGAAGCCGGTGAAGAGGCTGCCTGCGTCTCCCATGAAGATCGTGGCGGGCGGGAAGTTATAGACCAGGAAGCCGGCGAGGCTCCCTGCCAGCACGACGTAGACGAGTTGCATATGCGTATCGCCTGACACGGCCAGAAGCGCCAGGGATATCAGGATGCCTGTGCCTGCCGCGAGCCCGTCGAGGCCGTCGATCAGGTTTATCGCGTTCGTCACGATCACGATCCATAGGACCGTCACCGGAAGGCCCCACCAGCCGAGCTGGATCGCCGGGCCGAAAGGATTGGAGAGGACCGTGATCCTGATGCCCCAGAGATAGATGATCACCGCCGCAAGCACCTCGGCAAAGAGCTTGTTTTTCACGGTCGCCACCTTCAGGTCGTCGTAGACGCCGATACAGAAGACAATCGTCGAGGCGACGAGGATGCCGACCATCCTGTCGTGGAATTTGTCCCATTCTCCCCGGGTGAGGGAAAAGACGACCGGCAGCAGGAAGGCGACGAAGATCGCTCCGCCTCCGAGCCTCGCGATGGTCCCGGTATGCACCCTCCTGCCCTTGCCCTTGTCGACCGCGCCGAGCCTGAAGGAAAGCGGCCGCATCAGAGGCGTCAGCGCAAGCGCCAGGAGAAAGGCCACAGAGGCATAGGAGATGAAATAATAGAGGACCTTGACGGTCATAACGGGCTAAGAGATAAAAAGGCTAAGAGGTTAAGAGCGTCTTCGATTTCTATGCAGCAAACCTCTTCAGCGAGACCGCCACATCAGAGGTATCAAGATTCCCTTTTATCCCCGCATCAAGAAAAATGTTCATCGCTTCTATCTGGTTGACATTCAGAAGTCTTGCGGCCTCTCTCAGGGTGACCTTCCCCTGCTTGTAAAGATTGCCGACATATGTTTCAAATCCGATCCTCATAAGCTTCCTCATCGCAGTGGCCTCTTCTATCTTCTCTTCCTTCTCAACAAGCTCTATGGCGGACATCATGTCCTTCGGTATCCTTAAAGATTTGGTTTTCATTGTAACCTCCAGTTATCCAATACCAATTTTACCGTATCGTACTCCGCCTCACTGACATAAGGCGATAATAAATCCAGTTTTTTATGGGCCTCCCTTATCGGAAGTTTTCCTTTTTTCAACAGGATGGCGATGAATACAACAGGGGTTATATAGGGAATTTCAAACAGTCTCAGCCTTTTAATGAACCTTTTATCGTCGCTGCAGACAGCGTCAAATTTCCCTTTTTTGAAAACCGTCAAAACAGCTTCCTCCCCTTTCTCTTCGGAAGCATGTATCGAGCTCACTTTAAGCAGGCCCTCGCCGATATTTCTTCGTATGATCACCGCATCGGGATACTCCCCGGCATCATCAACGACTTCCTCTTTCACGGCCTCGGGGATAGAGACTGAAAAAATAAAACTCAAAACCAAGAACCCAAAATTCATAACTTTCTTTTTCCGGCTCTTTCAGGTCGAGACCGCCGACAAGATGCTTGCAGGGCGGTAATGATCGAGATTTTCAAGTTGGTAGTTTATGCCGCAAGAGCCATCTCCGCAATTATGCTGTTCCAGGGCACATGCAGAAGTCCTTCGTCATCGCGATTTATCAGCCCCAGGCGCTCAAGGACTTTGGCATCGCCGTGCACGTTTTTATAGTCCCTCCCCAGCTCCCTGGACAGGGCCCTCACGCTCAGCGGGCCGGTCGAATGAAGTGTCTTCAGCATTTCAAGACGGCGCGGCGTCAGGACACTCAGAAGGGTCGCCAGGTCAGGGAAGTAAATCCTTTCTCTGGGCAACTCCGGGGCTTTGCCCTTTTCCGCTTTATGCCACGCCCTGATAAACTCCGCAGCCGAAGCCTTTTCATCCATAATTTCAATTTTTATTCTTCTGCTCATGTCTTCCTCCTCTGGCTTTATCCACATCATCCAAAAAATCGGCAACCAGCTTTTCGACGCCTGTGAATGCGTATGATTCTTCCTTCCCTCCGACATGACGATGATCGCCTTTGCCGCGTTCGTTATCATATCGCACTATGGAAGTGCCGTCCGAATGACCATAATAGAGACGATATTTAAACCTGTGGGGAGAATTCTTTAGTTTCGCCGGCAACTCCCACAAAACCATCTCGCGCATTGCTCCATCCGAATATATGAATTTGGAACGAATAACAAGTCGCGCTCTGGATACCATATGGTCAATTATACCATAGTCATGCTTGTTCCAGCTGGATCATGCAAATCCGTCCGTCGATCCGCCGTCGATGATGATGTGCTCGATGCCGGGCCAGGACTGGGAGTGAATGCTTTCGAGGCAGTTTCCGATGTGTCGGGCATTGTTAAATACGGCGGTGATAATAGAAACAGTCATTTAAGTCCGAACATGTCGAGAGTCTGGGAGGTTAGGGGTCATTTGGTTGGCTTTCGGAGATATTTCATGAAAGCAGTAAGAAGCCGGCTTGTTTCACCTGCTAAAGAATAAACCGTATCAAAAGAATCTGTCCCGATGTATTGCAGGTCGAGTGCAACATAAATCTGGCTTTGAACTTCTGATAACGATCCACTGGCAATATTCAGAAAATTCGCCATCTCCTTGTCACTATTGCGACCAAACCCCTCGGCAATGTTTGACATGGCGGAAACAGCCGCCCTGCGAACCTGTTCTCTAAGCCCAAAGTCTTTTTTGAAGTTTTCTGAGGCATTCGTCAGTCTGTAGATCTCCGCGACCAGTTCCCTTGCTTTCTGCCAGGCAATAATATCTTCAAACCTCTGTATTTTCATGTTTGATTGCTAAGTGCCTTAGTCTTTGACTGTCTTTCGACTCTCGACTATTCGACTGCCTTTCGACTAATGAACCAGTCATTCAGCACAATCACATCCATCTTCGTCCTGAGGAAGCAATCGAGCGCCTCTTCGGGCCTGCAAACAATCGGCCCCATTACCTCTCACCCATCACCTATCACCTCGTCTTTTTTTTGCCTTATCCTATTACCTATTACCTATAGCCTATAGCCTATTACCTTTTCTTTGTCCTATCACCTATTACCTCTTACCTATGACCTTGTTTTTTTGTAATCAAAAAAACAGGATTCAACAAATAGTAGAGATAGAGCGTCTTCGA
>JAJYLU010000327.1 GCA_021787505.1 Nitrospirota bacterium
TGACAGGCCGGTCTCTATCGCATAGATATGCCGTGTCAGGTCCTCGAAACACTCCTCGAGCGCGTCGAAGCCCGAGGCGGCGCCGAAGACCGAGAAATGTGGAGTCCAGGCGTGGGCCGGCACGAGAATGCCCGAAGGAGACGCGTCGAGGGCGATCGCCAGCAGGTCCTTCGCGTCGAGCCCCAGGATCGGCCTTCCGTCCGCCGAGAGGTTCCCTATCTTCGAAAGTGCGGAGTTGATGCGTTCGGCGTCGGAGAAGTCCGGCACAAAGAGGAGGCAATGTATCTTCCGTGTCTTCCCGTGCTTGCGATAGATGCAGCTTATCTCGGCCGACAGGAGAAAGTGGACACCTGCTCTGCAGGAAGCCGGCACATCGGCGTGAAACTCTTTTTTCAGGCAAAAGAGCCCGTTGCCCACTTGTTCGGTCTTTTCGCGGAGTTCGCCGAGCCATCCTGGATGGGTAAAGTCCCCGGTGCCTATTACCGAGATGCCTTTCAGCTGCGCCGAGCGCCAGATGCCTTCGGGCGACATGTCCCTGCTAGTTGCTCTTGAGTATCGAGAATGGATATGGAGGTCCGCGATGAAACGCATGCCGGATTATACCACGAAAGAGCTGCGGGGTTCGCCGCCTCAGATACCTGCGAGCGCCTTATAAAGCCCTGTTATCAATTCGGCCATTTTTTTGTAATCGAGTGTCTCCGGGGTATCTCCCGACGAGTGGTAGTTCGGGTTCCGGTAGAAGGCGGTATCGGTGATCATGAACGCCGGATAGCCGAATTTCCAGAAACTCCGGTGGTCCGAAAAATCGACGCCGGGTATCAGGGAGGGGGCATTCAGCGATTCGACAGGCATTGCACAGCACTCCTTGAAGGCCTTTGTGACAGCAAGGGTAAGCGCCCGTGAAGACAGGTTTCCCACGAAAGAAATAAAGTCTCCCCGGTCCGGGTAAAAGAGCCTGAAGAGAGAAGACGGATACAACTGGGAGCCTTTTTCGCTCCGGTAATAGCCGAGCATCTCGAGTGAGATCATACCGAACAAGACCGCTCCCTCATCCCTGAGGCCCTTTGCGTGGACGTGGCTACCCATGCGGCTTGTCATGAATACCGGCGGTTCCTCAAGACTGAATGCCACGAAGCGGACCGTCCGTTTCAGGGGCTTTTCCGAGGCAAGCCGGGCAAGTTCGAGCAGTCCCGCAACCCCGCTTGCGTTGTCGTCGGCGCCGGGCGAACCCGCAACCGTATCGTAGTGTGCGCCGATGACGAGGAGGCCGTCGCGGGGGGCCCCGGTCCCCCTCACCTCGGCGAAGACATTATAGTATGTGTTTCCTCCGTAGGTGAATGTTTGCCTCCTCGGTCCGTACCCGCAAGAAGAGAACCCGTGTTCGATATATTCGGCTGAACGAAGGAGATTCTCTGTCTGCCGGTAGCTCCTTGCGCCGATGACGCCCGAGAGGTACACGACTGTTTCTCTGAGGTTGGATTCGACCTGATCCATATACAAGTCTAAAACGGGGCGGCAAAAGAATCAATGGTCTGAGGCGGAAGCAAGTAGTCCCTTTTTATGCTGTTTTGTTATAATGGGAAAGGTTTAAACGCCATGTTCGCAGGAAGAAGTGCGCGAGACAAAATGAAAAGAGCTCCGACGGACCGTTCGGGGGACCAGCGGAAGAACAAGAATGTCTCCGGCCAGCGTGCGAAAGTTTGTGCCGACAGAGAAGAACCCGGGAAGTCCGAAAGGTTTCTCAGTACCATCTTCGACAGCATCAAAGACCCCTTCAGCATTGTCGACTGCGAATTCAGGATAATCAGGGTGAACGAGGCGTACGCCCAGATGAGGAACAAGGCGGTGAAAGACCTTGTCGGCAGGATATGCTACGAGGTCTTATGGCGAAGGTCCTCGGTCTGCGACGACTGTGTGGTAAAAAAGACGCTCGAATCGGCCGATCCCTGCGCGAAGGACAAGCGCCTCAGCTTTCCGGACGGCACCGAGGTATGGGTGGAGATTTATACCTATCCGATCCTTGCCGATGATGGGGGTGTTTCGCATGTAATCGAGTATACTAGAGACGTTACGGGGAGGAAGAAGGCGGAGGAGGAGAGACAGCGCCTCATAGAAAAGCTCGAATTGCTGTCGAACACCGATGTGCTCACCGGTTTGCTTAACAGACGGGCGCTGATCGCCAGGCTGGAATACGAAATAGAAAGGGCTCAGAGGTACGGGACGGAGTTGTCCCTAATATTGTGCGACCTCGACCGCTTCAAGGAGATCAACGATTCCTTCGGCCATGCCGAGGGCGACAGGGCGCTCCGTATCATCTCCGAGATACTAAAATGCTGCCTGCGGAAGTCGGACGTCGTCGGCCGGTACGGCGGCGACGAATTCATGATCGTACTGCCCGGAACCTCAGCAAAGGGCGCCGAGGAGTTTGCCGAGAGGCTCAGACATGCGGTCGAAAACACGGGCTTCCAGACCATCAACGGGAAGTCGGTCATGATGTCGGTCAGCCTGGGTGTTACCGGGCTGCAGATGCATGAACGGGACGCCGGGCACGATGCGCTCGTAAGGCGGGCCGATGCCGCGTTGTACAATTCAAAGAAGAAGGGCAGAAATACGGTCTGCGTCGTCGGGGCGTAGGGCGCTGAGGCAGTGCGGGGATATCGGCGCGAAAGAGTTGCCAAAAGAGGCCGAAATCCTGTAAAATTATATATCTAATTTCAGGAGGAAGAAATTGAAGGCAGGAATTCATCCGGAATACAAAGAAGTGAATGTCAGCTGCGCATGCGGCGAGACCTTCACTACGAGATCGACGAGGTCGGAGATCCATCTCGACATCTGTTCGAAGTGTCATCCTTTCTTCACCGGCAAACAGAAGATCGTTGACGCAGAGGGCAGGGTGGAGAAGTTCAAGAAGAAATACGCAAAGAAGTAGATAGGCAGAGCGGCATGAAACGGACAGGAAACCTTCGCGGTTTCCTGTTTTTTTCTGCCCTGAGGAGTCATTACGCAATTGGACAACCTTAAAGGGGTAACGGAATTGAAGAATATCGGCGGACAGGCGGTAATCGAAGGGGTCATGATGAAGTCTCCGGGGAACTGGACGGTCGCGGTGCGCGACCAGGGCGGCACTATACATCTCAGGAAGGAAAGGCTAAGGCCGGTCCCGCGCTTTCTCAAGCTTCCCGTGATGAGGGGTGTGATCGCGCTCTTTCAGGCTCTTGCGCTCGGC
>JAJYLU010000328.1 GCA_021787505.1 Nitrospirota bacterium
CTGTCGTGCGCGGTGCACCTTCTGCCTCTGGCCCCAGACGATTTCAGGACATGCCTACAGAGTAAGGAGTGTCGATAATGTATACGAAGAGGTTGCCCTTACGAAGGAACTTTTCCCGGAGATGAAGGAGCTCTTTTTCGACGACGACACCCTTACCGACAACTCCGCCCGTGCCGTCGAGATCGCGCGGCGTATAAGGGGACTCGGCCTCACGTGGTCGTGCAACTCGAGGGCGAACAGTTCGAAGGAGACGCTGAAGGAACTGAAGGATTCCGGACTGCGCCTTCTTACGGTAGGCTTCGAATCGGGCAGCCAGAAGATCCTGAACAACATCAGGAAGGGCATTCGCGTAGAACAGGCGAGAGAGTTCGTAAAAGCGACCAGGGAACTCGGGATACTCGTCCATGGTGCCTTCATCCTCGGCCTGCCGGGAGAAACGCCGGAGACGATCGAAGCAACAATGCGCTACGCACTTGCGCTCGATCTCTACAGTATTCAGGTTTCGCTTGTGGCGCCCTATCCGGGCACCGAGTTGTATGCGCAGGGCCTGAAAGAGGGATGGATCGTACGTGAAGGAGACGGTCTGACCAGAGACGGGATCCAGAATGCCGCTATCGCATACGACGGTCTTTCAAAAGAAGAGATCTTCTGTGCGGTCGAGAGGTTCTACCGGCGCTATTATCTGCGGCCCCGGCCGATCCTCAGGATCTTGAAGGAGATGTTGCAGGACAAGGATGAGTTCAGCCGGAGGATCAGGGAGGGAAAGGAGTTTTTTTCTTTCATGGCAAAAAGGAAAGAAGTTGCCGGGACACGATGAGCAATTTCTCCCATAACCGGACATTTATCGTAACCGTCGCGGATGACTTCGGAAAAACTCTATCCGTCAATGCTGCGGTTGCGGAAGCGCACGACCGAGGCATCCTGACTTCCGCGAGTCTTATGGCGGCGGGTGGTGCCTTTGACGATGCGGTAAGGACCCTGCAGGAACGAAAGGCGCTTTCGGTCGGCATTCACGTCACGCTCTGCGACGGCAGGGCCGTTTCGACGCCCTCCGCGATACCCGGTCTTGCCGCTGCTGACGGTTTTTTTGAGAGAAATCCTGTGAAGGCCTGGCTGCGGTGCTCGGGACCGCGTCTCCGTCCGCAGATAGAGCGGGAGGTAAAGGCGCAGTTCAACCGGCTGGAGAAGGCCGGGATTCACCCCACACATATTGACGGCCACCATCATCTTCAGATGCACCCCGCGATATTCGACATCTTATGCCGGGAGGCAGAGACCAGGGGAATCCGCTGGATACGGGTGCCGAAAGAGCCACTGTCAGCCGTGTTCCGGATGCGGTCATCGCAGCGGGGCACCATGCCTTTTCTGGAATGGGCGGTCTTCGGTCTTCTCAGGGCTTTTCACAAAAAAAAGGCCGGCCGCATCGGCTTGTACTCGCCTGGACATGTGTTCGGACTTTCACGGACGGGTTCCATCGATGAGGGATATCTTCTTCGCGTGCTTGAGCGGGTAAGCGGGCCCGTCGATGAGGTCTTTGCGCATCCCGACGTATCGAACGAAGAAGGAAGAAGAGAGCTCGTGGCTTTTACTTCCCAATCTGTACGCGAAAGGATAGCCTCACTAGGCCTTACTGTTGCCGGATACAGGGAACTGGCGGGTGCGCAGGCAACGTTCAGTTCTTTATGGGAGAAATTATGAAGACGATCATTCTTGCCTTTCTTGCCGCCCTGAGCGCCGCGGTCGGCGAGACAATATTGAGTTATGCGATGAAGAGAAGCGGGCAGGTGGACGTGACGGAAGCGTCCCAGTGGATTAATCTTGTCTTTTCGGTCGTGCGAAACCCATACATCTTTGCGGGAGTGCTGTTTTTGGGCGTTTACTTTTTTCTTTATCTCATCGCCCTCTCATGGGCCGACCTCAGTTTCGTCCTGCCGCTTACTGCGGTATCGTATATCTTTGCGGCATTTTTGGCAAAGTACTTTCTCGGCGAGGATGTATCGTGGCTTCGGTGGGCTGGCACGATCGTCATCATTGTCGGCATCGCACTTGTGGCGTTTGACGGAAAACAGCGAACGTCGGACGATCGGCACCGCGGGACGCAAAACCAAGAGGAGCCTGCGGCGGGGACGGGCAGGTAGACGGCTATGTATGATGAAGCCTGTTATCTTATTCCCTTTCGGCCCGGAACCGCGTATGATTTGATAAGAATGGAGGGAAGATGGAGATAATAAACGGAGAAAAAAGCAATATCCTCCATGGAAATATGAGGACTCATCCCCGTGTAGCGACTACCGGGACCGGAGGACTGTCCTGCCCCCGGACTTCCAGTCTTGTCGAGAATGCGTTCGAGGCTATCAAAAAAACACAGTCTCACTATCTCGACCGTCAGGAGAAGGAGGGTTTCTGGTGGTACGAGCTCGAGGCGAATGTGACGATTACCGCCGAATATATGATGCTTCTTCATTTCCTCGGCATGAAAGATGAAGCCCGCGACAGGAAGATGGCCCGGCACATACTGAGAAACCAGAGGACGGACGGAACCTGGGCAATCCACTGGGGCGGAGACGGAGACCTCAGTACGACCATCGAGGCCTACTTTGCGCTTAAACTTGCCGGACATTCCGCTGAAGAGGAACCTCTCCGCAGGGCGAGGGCCTTTGTGCTAGATAAGGGTGGGGTGGAAGAGGCTAGGGTCTTTACGAAGATATTCCTCGCCGTGTTCGGAGAGTTCGACTGGAAGGCGATACCATCCATCCCCGTCGAAATCAATCTCCTTCCTGTCTGGTTTCCTGTCAATATTTATAATTTGTCGAGCTGGGCGAGATCGACGATTGTTCCCCTTTCCGTAGTGCTGGAGATGAAGCCGGTCAGGACCGTGCCGGAATTCCACGGTGTCCGCGAACTCTATGCGTCGCATGATAAGAAACCTTCGCTGACCACGAAGAGGCTGCCGATCTTTTCGTGGAAGAGGTTCTTCATCGCCCTGGACGGAATGCTCAAGAAGACGGAGAATTCTTTACTCCGCATCTTCCGAAATAAGGCGATGGACCACACCGAAAGGTGGATCAGAGAGCATCAGGACCCTACGGGCGACTGGGGAGGGATCCAACCCGCCATGGTCAATTCGATCCTTGCCCTTGCTGCCAGAGGTCACGACGTTGCGGACGACGCGATAAGAAAGGGGTTAGAGGCGCTTGAGAGGTTTACGATCGAAAGGGA
>JAJYLU010000004.1 GCA_021787505.1 Nitrospirota bacterium
ATAGTGTCCCCGAGCACTTCTGAGAACGAGGCGAAGGAGGAGATCCGCAAGGCCCCCATCACAAAACTCGAGACTGCCTCACAGCCCCCCGCCCGCCATGAGGCGACGGGTCCCCAGGAGGCGGCCACAGAGGCTCCCAAAGCTGCAACGGCAATAGCTCCCGGGCAAACCGCCCCTTCACCCCTTTCGATAAAGTCCCCCTATGCGCTTGAGGCATTGATCAACCTCCTGGAGAAAAAAGGAGTCATACACGAGGAGGAACTCCTTGAAGAGATCAAAAGGCTGGAAATAAAATGAATGATCACCTCTCCCGCGCAGCGGGGGCGTAACCCGCTGCGCACTATGCGATAAGCCCCTAAACTTTAAACTTTAAGTCCTGTAAAACCTTTATTTAACCTCATATCGTATTTGTAATTACACGTTGACAGCGGCCTGCCGGTTCATGCAATATCAAGCCATGCGTATGCTTTTTTTGTCGGAATGTTGATATGATGACGGGAAGGACAGTAATAGCGTGCTTCGATTTGCTCTCCTTAAGAAAGTATCCTCACAAGCCGTCTTTGAGCAGCCGCCTCTCTATTGATGTATACAAATCTCTCCTCACGGAGGTATATGAAACAGAGTACGTGATTACTGCGAAAGGAGGTGTTGGAAAGTATCATCTTGTCGGTCACTCAACAGAATTCTTGAAAAAGGAGGCAGTGGAGAATGAGTTTTATTAGAAATAACAAGAATCGTTTATCACTTCTTTTGATATCGGTCATGCTGGTATCGATATCTCTTTATCTTTACAGCTGCGGTGGGGGAGGGTATGATGCACCGTCAACCACAACAACATCAACAGCCTTAGTTTCCGCCGACACCCTCAAGGAATGGGTAGACAGCGGGAGGGTAAACGGCACGGGTTACGACAGGGTTGTGGCGCTTGATGTTAACAGTATTTCGACTTATTCAACAGGCCATATCTTGGGCGCACAGTTCCTTGACAGCAACGACATCTATCAAACACGGACCGAAGGGCCGGCGACTGATATCAACATGGTCCTGGATGGGCCGCATATGGATGCCCTGATCCAAAAATATGGGATAGATAATAACACCACAATAGTCTTTACCAGTGGCACCGGGAGTTGCGGAACAGGAACACCAGGTGCTGCATTAAGTGCCACGAGGGCGTACTGGACATTCAGATACTGGGGATTCCCAAAGGAAAGGCTCAAGGTTCTGGATGGAATAAACTGTGACTACGGTAAAAGATTCGGTCTCACCACGGATCCATCACCGGCAATTACGCCGTCCGCGTACAGCGTCAGAAACAATACTGCTTTGAGAAGCGACCTCAGGGCATCGCTGAGGGAAATGATTGATGTAGCTAGCGGCACAGTGCCGAATGCACTGATTATAGACGCCAGAGGTCCGAGTGGTTCCTATGCAGGAACGGCAGGTTCAACCCCAGGTGTTTTTCCGCCTACCGGCGACTTTGTTGTTTTCGAAGGACACATTAAAGGCGCCAAGGCATTGTCATTTACAGCCCATTTTGATCCTACAAATAACTATCGTTTCCTTTCTGCCGACGCACTTATAGCCCAGTTCGCTGCTATAGGCCTTGACAGCACAAAAACTGCCTATGTGCATTGCAGAACCGGGGTAATCGCCAGTGCGCCGTTCTTTGTCTTAGACGGTATCCTCGGTTGGCCTGTTGCTAACTATGACGGCTCATGGAGTCAGTGGGGACAGATGTCAGCGAGTTCAGCTAATGGCGGGCAATTAAGCCCCACATCCCCATGGATAACAGACACCCTTAGCGAGAATGTCACGTACAATTTTGCCGACGGTAAGGCTGTAGAGCTGCTTACCCTCGATGGCAGTACATGTTCAGGCACAATGAAAACAGACGGCACTAAAGCATATTCAACTTCAACCGGCAGTACATGTACGCCAAGTGCGCCCAACTCATTCGCTACCAGCGGAAATCAGATAGAGGAAGCAGACGCAAATTACATGGGTAGCGGCGGCACCCCGGGCGGATCCCTTGTAGCCCCGGGATATTGACAAAGGACCTATGCCGAAGCACACTTTCTTTTTCGGATTCCTGCTGACGTTGGCGGTCTGCTTTTCCGCTCCCGGCCCGAACAAAGCTTGCGCGATGGGGTCGAAGAGCGGTTTCGAGCACGTGGATAAAAAGGAAACTCAGAAGGAGCAGAAGCCCGTTCAGGGAACTGAAAAAGACAAGGGCACGGAAAAGGGAGTGCGGCAAGAAAACTCCGGCGGGAACAAAGAAAAGTCTCCCCCGGCTAAGAAGCCGCGGCTCAAATACCGGGATCCTTACGAATGCGGCTGTTGAGTCCGGTGTCGCGCTATGAATTGCTGCAAATCTACAAACAGATAAGGAGATGTGAATGAAAATATTCAAAAGATCAATGGGGTTTCTATTATTAATCGTCTCTTTCTTGGTCTTCTCCGGAATCGGGACCGCCCATGCCGGGCCGGTGATCAAATTCGGCGAAAATTCCTGGCTTTTGATTAATTACGAAATGCAGCTGTATCTTCAGTCAAGAGATACAGGCTCCGGCTCCTCCGGCGACAGCACCACCAATGACATCTACTTCCGGAGGAACAGACTCTCCTTCATAGGGCAGGTGAATGACACTTACGGCTTTGTCTTTGCGGTCCAGCACCAGGGGGAGAACAGGATTATGGGTATCGCGGAGAGCAACACCGCCTTCCACGATTTCGACGTGCTTGACGCCTTTCTGCGTGCCGACTGGACGGACGCCTTCAGGCTCAGGGTCGGGCTTACCAAAGACCCTCTCATAAGGGAACAGAACGAGGGCTGTTTCTTCCCTCTCAGCATCGACCGCTCCCTCTTCGACTATACGGACCTGCCCCGCGCCAACCGCGATTACGGGGTCGTCCTCTGGGGCAACCTCCTGGATGCGAAGGTCCAGTACAGGCTTGCGGCGATGAAAGGCAAAGACAGCGGCGACGACCCACAGAGCAACTTCCGGTATACCGGCAGGGTGCACGTCACCCTCCTGGACCCTGAATCCTCCCTGGTATACCGCGGGACCTATCTGGGCACCAAGAAAGTCCTCACCTTCGGTGCAGGATATCAGTTCGAGCCGAACGCCGTCTTTGCCAATCTTTCTGCAAAGACTTTGCCAAAGGACTATTCGGCATGGACCTTCGACGGCTTCTTCGAGTATCCCACGCCTTCGGGGACATTCACGCTCTCAGGCGCATATCTGAAGACCGATTTCGACGAGGCGTACAAGGGCGCCGACCCTGATACCCGCAGCATCGGCCTCAACGGGGAGAAGAAGGGGTGGTATGCAAAGGCAGGATATATGCTGCCGATGAAAGTCGGGCCGGGTAACGTACAGGTTTACGGCCGCTACGAGGAGTGGAGGTTCGCGGAACTCTCCGGCGTATTCGACCAGAAGATTAAATGGACCGGCGTCGGATTGAACTACCTCCTGAAAGGGCAGGACCTGAGGATATCGCTCGAATACTCGAACAACAACTTCGACAAGGAAACGACTGCCTCGAAGGATTTTAACACGTATACGGCGATGCTCCAGTTCCTATTCTAGCTGTTGGATTTCACTCGTCCCCGGGGAAAGGCCAAATCCTTTTTCCCGGGGATTTTTTTATTTCAGGCCGCATCCCCGCCCGGCACTCCTATCACCCTTGCCGGAAGAAGCAGACCTTCTCTCCTCCGGGTGCGTGCCCTTTTTAAAATACGCATGGAAATATTGTATACTAAGAATCGGAAGAGAAGCAGTGTTTCCGGTATTTCATACAACCCTTCGGAGGTGGCATGAATAAAAGGTGCAACAGTAAAAAAGCGGCCTCCCCCCTTGGCGGAATGACAGGCAGCGAGGGCTTCACCCTCCTTGAGATCATCGTCGTCGTCTTCATCCTCAGCCTGCTCGTGGCAATTGTGGCCCCGAAGATCATGGGGAGGACCGACGATGCGAAGATCGCCGACGCCAAGGTCCAGATAAAGAACTTCGAGACCGCTCTCAAACTCTACAAGATCGACAACGGCGAGTATCCGACGACTGAACAGGGACTCGAATCCCTGATCGAAAAGCCGGTGACCGGAAAGGTCCCCGAAAAGTACCGGGAAGGCGGATATCTCGAACAGAAGAAGATCCCTCTCGATCCGTGGGGAAACCCGTATGTTTACGTTTCGCCCGGCATCCACGGCGACTTCGACATCCTGACCTACGGAAACGACGGTAAGGAGGGCGGCGAAGGGAAGGATGCGGACATCAAGAGCTGGGACATGCAGTAAAAGCCATTAGAGGCATTCGGCCTCCAGTGGTGGTAAAGATCGACGTGGGGAAGCGCAAAGAATGAGAAGGTCTTCGTCTTCACCTTTCACTTTTCACTTCTCACTTTTCACAAGATTGGGGTTTACCCTTCTTGAACTTGCCGTAGTCGTTTTCATCATCAGCCTGATGGCTTCGCTCATCTTTCCCGCGTTCTATGGCGCGGACAGCAAAATCAGGTCCGACGCGAGAAAGACGGCATCGCTGCTGCGATATCTCAACGACAACGCGATATCCGCAAAAGAGACCTATCCGCTGAAATTCGACCTAGGGGAAGGAGAGCTCTCGTGGAAAGGGCCTGACGGAGAAAAATCGGAAAAGGCCCGGAGCCTCGCGGGCGTTTACCTGCAGTCCAAGGGGGAACTGAAAAAGGGGGAGGTGACCGTTTTTTTCGGGCCCCTCGGGATCCGGGAGTATATGGCGCTGCACCTGCTGGAGGATGCAAAGGAGATGACTGTGTCGATCAATCCGGTCAGCGGCCGGGTGAAGGTCGCAGAAGGCTGGCAGCAATGAAAAAGTCGTCCGCTTTTTCCACTTTTCGCTTTTCACCTTTTGCGAGGAGAGGCTTCACGCTTCTCGAAATCATGATCGCGCTTGCGATCATAGGAGGGTTATTGATCACCCTGCTCTATTCGCTCAATTATCATCTCGGAATCGCCGAACGGCAAGAGACCCTCACCATAGCCACGATGCTCGCCAAAAACAAGCTTCATGAAATCGAGACGAGCCCTGCGGCCGCGAAAGGCGATTTTCCGGCCCCGTACGGCGCATATCATTATACAACCGAGATAAAGGCGTCTCCCTATCCCGGCATCTCGGAGATCCTGGTGACCGTCGTCAACGGGAAGGAAAACGTGAAGTTCAGCGAATTTATCGAAAAGACCCTATGAAGACTTTCAAGCCATTTCCCAATACCGAGGACGGATTCACGCTCCTCGAATTGCTGATCGCGACCGCCCTTCTCGCGATCATCCTGACGGCACTCTACAGCACTTTCTTCCTCTCCCAAAAGGCGATAGACGGGCTCGACGAGTCGCTGGTCAAGCTCCAGGAATGCAGGAACGCCGTCGACGTGATCGGCAGGGAAACGGAGGCCCTCCTATACCGGCAGACGAACACACATACATTCTTCAGGCTGGAAGACAGGGACATTTACGGCAAACAGACATCGCGTCTCAGCTTCACCGCCTTTTCCCCGCTGACATACGGTCTTTCGGCGATATCGTATTATGTCGAGGAGAAAGACGGCGTGCTCACGCTTTACAAGAAAATGGGAAACCCCTATAAGCCCGACGACACGGTAAAGGGCGTCGATCTTATCGAAGGAGTCGACTCCTTTACGGTGGAGGTTAAACAGGGCGATAAATGGGTCAAGACATGGGACACAAGCGAAACCGGAAACCCTCCCATAGAAATCAGGATCACGATCACCGCCATGATCAAAAACAGGCCTGTCAGCCTCTTCGAAACGGTCAGGCCGATGATCGGAGGAACGCTGTGAGACCGGGAAAGAAACCTTTCACCTTTCACCTTTCACCTTTTACGGAACAGAGCGGTATGGCCCTCGTCCTCACGCTGATGATCGTCGCTCTCATCACAGCGATGGTCGTGGAATTCGCTTACGGCGTTTATATAAATACCAATGCTCTCCACAACTGGCAGACCTCGCAGGAACTCTCGGTCACCGCCAAATCGGCCACGAAGCTGGCCTCCCGGCTCATTGCGAACAGCCTGCAGGATGCATACACAAAGGGCGTGTTCGAGATGGGCCAGAAGATCCCCTTCGAAGACCTCGACGGCACCATCACCCTGCGGATCGAGGATGAGAATGCGAAGTTCAACCTGAATCAGCTGGGTGGAACAAGCATCGTCTTTGATCCGGACCAGGATCCGCACAAGATGTTTCTCCGACTGGTAACGTCTCTTGGCCTCAAGACTGAGGTCGCCGACAGGATTTCGGACTGGATCGATGCCGACAGCGAACCGAGATTGGCCGATTCGGAAAACGGGGCTAAAAATGCAAAGCTCGACAGCGTGGATGAGCTGCTCCTGATTCCCGGCATCGACATGGAAACGTATGAGAAACTTCGGCCCTATGTTACAATATACACCGACAGAGACAGCAGAATTAATATTAATGGGGCGGACGTCCCGGTGCTGATGGCCCTGTCGGCCTCAATTACACGGGACATGGCCGAACGAGTCGTGAAGTATAGAGACAGTGATCCTTTCAGGGATATTTCAGACATCAAGAGAGTCTCGGGCTTTGACGAGAAAATGTATACATCGCTGCAGGGGTTGATTACGACAAAGGGAAGCAGTTTTCACGTAATAGCGACCGCCGAGTCGGGCGGCGTGAAAAGGATTGTCGAGAGCGTGCTGGCGGGCAGCTCAGTGCTGTACTGGAAGGAGATGTAGAGAAATAATTCATGGATAGCGACGGTGAGTAAGGCAGTCCTCGCAGACCTCAAAGAAAGGGAATTGTCCTGCTACGTCTTCGAAAAAAACGGCAGGAGCAGCACACCGGAGGAGATCTTCACTTCACCCGTGGGCGAAGGCTATTCCTTCGCGATAGAACAGCCTCTCGAAAGGCCGGATGAATCGTTTCTGAGCCTGCCGCTCGGCCTGCTGGACTTCAGGGTCCTCGAACTTCCCTTCTCGGACGTCAGGAAAATACGGGAACTCGTCCCCTTCGAGATCGACAACCTCGTGCTGGGCGGCTCCCGCAGCGTCGTGTTCGACGTGCATGTGGTCAGCCGCGCCGACGGGAAATCGCAGGTGCTCGTGGCATACGTTCCGAAGGAGACCTTGAGGGCAATACTGGAACAGCTCCGGGGTTCCGGCATAGATCCCAAGGCGGTCATCTCCGTGGAACTGGCCGCGGTCGTCGCCTCATCCGCCACTGCGGAAGAGATCGCAACGCGGCTCCTCGCTCCTGAACCGATGGATAGCAAAGCGCGGATGGAAAGCGCATATAAGGAGATCACGGACCCGACGATCAATCTTCGGAGGGGCGAATTCGCGTATACGGTCGACGACGAGCGCGCAAAAAGGTCCCTGAAGATGACGGCCGTTCTCGTCCTGCTGCTGCTGCTCGTCTTCGCGGCAGACTCCATCATGGGGATTATCGCGTCTAAGCGCGAGAGCAACTCGATCAGGGAGACAATGCGGAAGACTTATCAGGGGCTCTTTCCTGCGGAGAAGAGGGTCTCGAACGAACTCTATCAGCTCAGGGCGCATATGAAGGAGCTCAAAGATAAAGAGGAATCCTTCATCGGCGTTTCTCCCCTCAAGGTGCTGCTCGACCTGAGCAGGGTCGGCAGGCCGGGCATAGTCTTCCGTGAGGTAAGTGTGGATAAGGAGAACATCGTGCTGAAAGGGGAGTGTTCTACGCTGAGCGACGTGCAAAAGACCAAGTCCGAACTGGAGAAGGTCTTCGCCGGGGTGAATATTTCCGATACAAAACCTTCGGCGGAAAACAGGACGCTCTTCACCATCGTCGCGAAGGGGAGAAAGACATGAACATGAAGGTCGACAGAAGGCTCGTGATTATCTCGGGCTTCGCCCTCCTCTCCGTCCTATGCCTCATATTGTTCGAGGTTTCCCTCTCGATGAAGAAAGATCGCAACGCCCTGCGCTCCCAGGAGAAAGAGCTCTTCGTGCTTGCCGACGAATACCAGGGATTGAAGAGGACGGTCGATTCGGTCGAGGGAAAGAAATCGCTCACTAAGGTGGAGGGGATCGTCCAGGCGGTCGACGAGGTCTTCAGGTCTCTCGGACTGAACCAGAAGGTGAAGTCCGTAAAATCCGCGGGTACCAGGGAGAAAAAATACGCGGTCGAGGAAGAGGCGGATGTCGTGGTCGAAAAGGTGACGATGAACGAGATGGTGAACATCCTGTACAAAATAGAGCACGCGCCGATGATCCTGTCGGTGAAAAAGACCGCCGTCAAGACTTCCTTCGATAACCCCTCCCTCCTGAACGTTACCATGACGATAGGGTTGATTACCCCGAAGTGAAGCGGTCCCTGATCGCCGCGGTCGTCTTCGTCTTCCTCGTCTTCGGCCTGTGGATCATCGCCGTACCCGAATCCCTCCTCATCAATCTCGTCGAAGGGGCGATGCACGACGGCAGTCTCCGTCTCGGGGTGACGGACATGAGGAAAGGACTCTTCTACAATTTCAGCTGCGGAAACATCACGCTCACCAATAACGGCAAGAAGCTTCTGTCCGTTAATAACATCGAGGGGCGGATCAATCCCCTGTCGCTCCTTCTCCTCAAGCTCAACGTTCTATTCAGCGGCGACCTGAGCAGGGGAAAGGTAAACGGCTCAATCGACCTCTTCCGGGGGAAAAGCCACGTCACCGTCTCGGTCAACGGCGCGGAACTGCAATACATGCCTTTCTTTGCGCTTCTTGGAATCGAAGGACAGGGCATCCTCTCGGGCAATATCAATATCAAAAACACGAAGGGCAGTGTCACGTTTTCGGTGACCGACGCGCAGTTCGACCAGGCCACCTTCGGCGGTGTCGCGGTACCGCTCGACTTCTTCACCGGCGGCCGGGGCGCGATGACGGTGGACGGCGGCATGCTCCGGATACAGTCGTTTGCGCTCGAGGGAGAAGGGATCTACGCGCGCCTCAAAGGGGACATCACCCGCGGCAGGATGAGCCTTACCATGGAACTAATGCCGGAGAAAACCTTCAAGGACCAGAACCTGGTCTTCCTGATGCTAAGGAAATACGAGGTCTCGCCCGGATATTACTCCATCCCCCTCACAGGACCTCTGCCGCTGTAAGAACCCTCATCCCGAAGTCCGCGTTGCCCTATCCGGGACTATCCGAGTACGCCGTCGAGCACGTTCTTCTGGAGGGGCCCCAGAGCGGTGACTGCAAAGAGGTCTTTTCTGATCAGTCGCGCGGAAAGCTCTCTGATCTGCTTCATGCTGACCATGTTGACGGACTTGATGATCTCATCGGGAGATATATACGCCCCGAAATAGATCTCCTGCCGGGCAAGGTTATTCATCCTGCTGTTCGTCGACTCCAGGCCGAGTATCAGGTTGCCTTTCAGGTGGTTCTTGGCGCGCTCAAGTTCGACATCGGTGAGTGAGCTGCTTAGGCTAAGCATCTCGACGACGATCAAGTCGGCGACCTCCCGAATCTTCTTCCTGCTGACTCCCGCATAAATACCCCAGAGTCCGGTGTCGCTGAAGGACGAGGTAAAGGAATAGACCGAATACGCCAGCCCCCTTTTCTCCCTGATCTCCTGGAAGAGTCTCGAACTCACCCCGGCGCCGAGTATGGTATTGAGCACGAAGAAGGCGTACCGCTCCTCGCTCGCCTGAGACACGCCCGGCACGCCGATGCAGATATGCGCCTCGGACATATCTTTCGAATAGACTTTCACGTCCCTCCGGAATGCGGGGGCCGCCCCTCTCTTCGGCATCGAGCCCTGTCTCAGACCCCCGAAGCGCCTGTTCAGCATCGCGATAAGAGTGTCCGGCGAAAAATTCCCTGCACAGGCGATCACGATGTCTTTCGTCCCATAGTATCTCTTGATATGGCCGACGACGTGTTCCCTCGTAAATGAGGCGACCGTCTCCCTCAGCCCGAGGATAGGCTGGCCGAGCCCCTCCTGCCCCCAGACGGTCGTGCTGAAGAGGTCGTGGATATAATCATCGGGCGTGTCCTCGACCATCTTGATCTCTTCCTTGATGATCTTCTTCTCCTTCTCGATTTCTTCCTCGGGAAAAACCGAATTGACAAAGATATCGGAGAGCAGATCGACCCCCCTGTCGAGATGCTCGTCGAGGACCTTGATATAAAAAGCGGTGTTCTCCCGCGAGGTAAAGGCGTTCAGGTCGCCGCCGATCGAATCGATATCCACCGCGATGTCCTTGGTCGTCCGCTTCTTTGTCCCCTTGAAGAACATGTGTTCGAGGAAGTGGGAGATACCGTTTTCTTCGCGCGTCTCATATCTCGAGCCGACCTTCACCCAGACGCCGACCGCTACGGCGCGCACGTTTTTTATAGGTTCCATTACGACGGGTATGCCGTTTTCGAGGTGCTCTTTCTTGAACATTCTGCTCCCTTCCGCCCTTAGATAAAATAATCCCTGGCGGTGCATATCAATATAATTAAAGAGTGGCAAATGTGCGGAAAAAGGTCCATAATCTGTCCTCCTCGGTCCCGAAAGCTTTCGGAACGGGACGGAAGGCTCCGCAAAGCCCTCTCATCAATATAGCTGTAAGATAATATCACAGAAAAAAGTCTTTTGCGCGCATCGCCTCCCCTGTCGGATGCGCGTGCCAAAAAATGAAAAAGGGGATATGTCTTATCCCCTTCGCATTTCGCCAAAAAGTAAAACCGCTAAACTGTTTCGGAAGTCTTCTGCTTCTCCCTCATCGCCTCTTTCCTGCTGAGGCGGATCCTGCCCATTTTGTCTATCTCGATCACCTTCACAAGCACCTCGTCGCCCTCATTGACCACGTCGGTGACCTTCGCCACTCTCTTGTCGTCAAGCTGGGATATATGGAGGAGCCCCTCAGTCCCGGGGATGATCTCGACGAATGCGCCGAAGTCCATAATCCTCTTCACCTTGCCCAGGTAGATCCTGTTGAGTTCCGCCTCGGCGGTGATGCTGTTGATGATGTCGATCGCCTTCTGTGCCGCAGCCCCGTCGGCCGCTGCGATATTGATAAGGCCGCTGTCGTCTATGTCTATCTTCACGCCGGTCTGTTCTATGATGCCCCGTATGACTTTCCCGCCGGTGCCGATGACCTCGCGTATCTTCTCCTGCTTGATATGCATCGTGTAGATCCTCGGCGCATGCATCGAGAGGTTCCCACGCGGCTCGGCGAGCGTCGCCTTCATTTTTTCAAGGATGAAAAGCCTCCCCTGCCGGGCCTGTTCGAGCGCCTTTGCCATCACGTCCCTCGGAATGCCGCCTATCTTCGTGTCCATCTGGAACGCGCAGATGCCGTTCGCCGTTCCGGTCACCTTAAAGTCCATATCGCCGAGGTGGTCCTCAAGCCCGAGGATGTCGGTCAGCACGACGAACCGGTCCCCTTCCTTGATGAGCCCCATTGCGATGCCGGCGACCGGCGCCTTGACCGGCACGCCCGCGTCCATCAGGGCAAGGGTGCCGCCGCATACCGTCGCCATCGAAGAGGAACCGTTCGACTCGAGTATGTCAGAGACGATACGCACCGTATAAGGAAAATCTGTCTTCGGAGGCATCACCGCCTTAAGAGAACGCTCTGCGAGTATGCCGTGCCCGATCTCCCTTCGACCGGGAGACCTGAGGGGCTTCACCTCGCCGACGCTGAAAGGCGGGAAGTTGTAGTGCAGCATGAAGGTCTTGGAAGTCTCTCCTTCGAGGGAGTCGATCCTCTGCTCGTCTTCGGAGGTCCCGAGCGTCACCACCGCGAGGCACTGCGTCTCTCCCCTGATGAATAACGCCGACCCGTGCGTGCGCGGCAGGATGCCGACTTCCGCGGTGATCGGCCTGATCTGCTCCGGCCCCCTTCCGTCGGCCCTGACGTTGTCATTCAGGATCATGTTCCTTACGAGCTTCTTTTCGATATCGTTAAAGACGGCGGAAATCTCCGCCGAACGGTTGTTCTCTTCAGTGCTGAGCTGCTCGATAATCCCCTTCCTGATCTCGTCAAGCGCCGCCTGTCTCAACATTTTGTCGGGGATCACGATCGCCCCCTTTATCTTTTCGAGCGCCATTTCCGTCACGGTCTTCTTCAGTGTCTCGTCCGTGACCGGTTCGATCACCGTGCGCTTCGCCTTTCCGGCCTTGTCCCGCAACGCATTCTGGACCTCGCAGAGTCTCTTTATCTCCCGGTGCGCAATGTCGATCGCCTCGAGAAGATCGGCTTCGCTCATCTCCTGAGCGCTGCCTTCGACCATCGCCACCGCGTCCGCGGTCCCGGCGACCACAAGATTGATGTCGCACTCCTCCTGTTCCCTAAGGTCCGGGTTGATCACAAAAGACCCGGAGACCCTTCCGATTCTGACCGCCCCGATAGGACCGCCGAAGGGGATATCGGATATATGAAGCGCCGCAGACATTGTCACGATCCCGAGTATGTCGGCGATGTTTTCGTCCCCGTAAGAAAGAACGTTGACTATGCCCTGGGTCTCGCAGGCAAACCCTTTCGGGAAAAGCGGCCGGGCCGGCCTGTCGATAAGACGCGACGTAAGGACCTCCTTCTCGGTAGGTCTGCCCTCCCTCTTAAAAAACCCGCCGGGTATCTTACCGGCAGAATAGGTCTTCTCCTGATAATCGATCGTGAGAGGGAAAAAATCGATCCCCTCCCTGGGCGTCTTGCTGCTTACGGCAGTGGCAAGTATTACCGTATCGCCGTACTGGGCGACCACCGAGCCGTCGGCCTGCCTCGCCATTTTGCCGGTCTCTAAGCTCAGTCCTTTCCCGCGGACTTCAATTTCAACTCTATTCACCATTTTTTCCTATTTCCTGATTCCAAGCCGACTGATAATATTATCGTATCGCTCTCTGTTTGAAGTTTTCAGATAGTCGAGCAGCTTTCTCCTCTGGCCGACAAGCTTTAGCAGCCCCCTGCGGGAGTGGTGATCCTTTGTATGAATCCTGAAGTGCTCGGTGAGATATCCTATCCTTTCACTCAGTATCGCGATCTGCACCTCCGGTGAACCGGTATCTTTGTCGTGAAGCTTGAAATCTCCTATGATTTTCTGCTTGTTCTTTTCGATTCCCATCGAATCACCACCTTTCGCTGCCGATTTTTTGTATCGTTAAGATTACCATAGAAGGTGTTGCCCTGTAAAGGAAACAACACGACTTCCCCTCCCCCGGATCCCGTCGCAGCGGCCGACGGGACTACTTCATGATCGCGCCCTCGTTCGCCGAACTGACAAATCTCGCATACCTGGCAAGATAGCCTTTCCTGATCTTCGGCGCAGGCTTTTTCCACACCTTCAGTCTCGAACGGATCTCCTCGTCCGTCAACAGGACGTCGAGGGTCCTCCCGGGGATATCGATGCGTATCTCGTCGCCGTCCCTGACTACGGCAAGAGGACCGCCTTCCATCGCCTCGGGCGAGATATGCCCTATGCAGGGCCCCCTCGTGCCGCCCGAAAACCTTCCGTCGGTGATCAGGGCCACAGATTCGCTCAGGCCCATGCCGGCGATCGCCGAGGTAGGCGAAAGCATCTCCCGCATGCCCGGCCCTCCCTTGGGCCCTTCATACCGTATCACGACCACGTGGCCGGGCTTCACCTTCCCGGCGAGGACCGCCTTCATCGCCGCCTCTTCGGAATCGAAGACGATCGCCCTCCCTTTGAACTGCATCATATTCCTGCTCACTGCGGTCTGCTTCACGACTGCACCGCCGGGCGCAAGATTGCCCTTCATCACGGCGATCCCCCCCTGCTTGTGATGGGCCCTGTCGAACGGCCTGATTACCTCCTCATCGAAAATTTCGGCGGAGTCGGCTATCTCGTAGATGCGCCTCCCGCTTACAGTAATATTGTCGTTGAGCCTCACTTTCAGCCTCTTCAGCACCGCGGGTATTCCGCCTGCATAATCGAGGTCTTCGAGGTAGTTCTTGCCGCCCGGCAGCATGGCCGCAATATGGGGCGTCTTTTTCGCCAGACTGTCGAAAACGTCAAGCGGAAGGTCCAGCCCCGCATCATGCGCGATCGCCGGGATATGGAGCGCGGTGTTCGTCGACCCTCCCAGGGCGAGATCAACGATAATCGCATTTTCGAACGCCTTCCTGTTCATGATCTTTCTCGGCGTTACGTTCTTCTTCACCAACTGTGCGATCAGACGGCCGCTTTCGAACGCGATCCTCCTCTTCTTGGCAGAGACGGCGAGCGCCGTAGCGCAGCCCTCCAGGCTCATGCCGAGGGCCTCGGTAACGCAGGCCATTGTGTTTGCGGTGTACATGCCCTGGCAGGAACCTGCGCCGGGACAGGCGCACATCTCGAGCGCCTCAAGTTCGTCGCTCCTGATAAGCCCCTTCTTGAATTTTCCGACCGCCTCGAAGGTATCGCTCGTAAGGTTCAGTCTCCTGCCCTTGTAATGGCCCGAAAACATTGGACCTGCGGTCACCACAATCGAAGGAATGTTAAGCCTCCCGGCGGCCATGAGCATGCCGGGTGTAATCTTGTCGCAGTTGGTAAGCAGGACGAGGCCGTCGAGCCTGTGCGCCTCGGCGACCGTCTCGACCATGTCGGCGATCAGTTCTCTCGACGCCAGGGAATAGTGCATTCCCCCGTGTCCCATAGCAATCCCGTCGCATATGCCCGGGATACCGAAAAAAAACGGGTACCCGCCTCCTGTATGAACGCCTTTCTCGATGAACCGCTCGAGGTCCCGCATGCCGCTGTGGCCGGGGATCAGGTCCGTGAAGCTTGTGGCCACCCCGATAAATGGCTTTCCGATCTCGGTCTTCGGCAGACCAGTCGCATAGAGCAAGGCCCTATGGGGCATACGCTCGAGGCCTTCTTTTATCGTCTTGCTTCTCATAACAAATCCCTCCTCAGTTGATGTATGATCGCCGGAAAGTCTTGCGGTGTCGGCCCAGACGAATCAGGGGCGATGTGCATACCGCCCCTGTTAAAGATTGACGCGCCTATGGCGGGGAAGGCGACCGGGGCCGGAATAACAGATTAACGATAACCGATCAGGTTTTCACATAACAGACTCTGGATCGAAGTGATCGAGTTCGTCTGCCCTTTTTCAGCCTACGGGGTTGCCCTTCCTGAAATCCCGGATAAACTCGGCCATCTTGTCCTTCTTCGCCAGCTTCAGTTTCTGGAGCTTCTTCCTCTCGATTTCTTCTTCGGGGGTGAGATACACTTTTTTATCCATCTCGGCAAGGGTCGCGTCGAGATCGTGGTGTTCTTCCAGAAGCTTTTTGAATTCTTCGTTCTCTTTCTTCAGGCTTTCGATGATCTCTTGTTCTTTCAAATTGTTCTCCTTCCTCCAAAAAAATTATTAAAACCGCGGGCATTCGGCGCCCCTAACTCTGTTTCCGTGAGAGAGGTTTTAAAAAAGAAAGGACTCGCGTGATTATCCGGTGTTGAAAATAATCTCGGAAAAGAGGGTATCTTTCTCTGCATGCCGTTCTGCCTTTAGAATAAAACTTTCAGTAAAATTTATCAAACGAAATTTTGCGGAAACAGGCCATGCCCCGGGGGAAGGGATACTGTCTCCCCAGGGCCGGCAAAGAAATAATTAACCTTTATTTTCGCTCACTTTTACCTTGATCTCGATCCGCTCGTTGGGATTGTCCCTCGAATCCCTTGGCTGGCTCACGATCTTGTCCACAACATCCATACCGGAGACCACCTCTCCGAAGACCGTATATTGCCTGTCGAGGAACGGGGCATCCGCGACACAGATAAAGAACTGGGAGCCGGCGCTGTTGGGGTCCGCCGCCCTTGCCATCGAGAGAATACCGCGCTTATGGGGCCTGCTGCTGAACTCGGCCTTCACCGTGTATCCCGGGCCGCCCATGCCGTGCGTTGCCTTATCGGCGTTCTTCGAATTGGGGTCCCCGCCCTGGATCATAAAGCCCGGGATCACCCGGTGAAAAGTGGTGCCGTCATAAAAACCCTTCTTTGCCAGTTCGATAAAGTTGTTCACATGGTTC
>JAJYLU010000329.1 GCA_021787505.1 Nitrospirota bacterium
AGAAAGGGCTGGAGGAGGAATTTTATACCGTAGACGTGGCCGAGGACGGCGCCGAAGGATATAGCATGGCCACGTCAAAGGAATACGACTGCCTCATACTCGACGTCATGCTCCCTCAACTCAGCGGCATAGAGATATGCAAGAAGCTGAGGGCGGCGGGTCTGAAGACCCCGATACTCATGCTTACGGCTCTCGATTCCATCGGGAACAAGGTGGAAGGACTTGAAAGCGGCGCCGACGACTACCTTACAAAGCCCTTCGCTTTTTCAGAACTCCTGGCCCGGATACGGGCCTTATTGCGAAGGGCCCCCGACTCCCTGAGTGAACTGACCCTGCAGGACCTGAGGATGGACCTACTGTCGAGGAGGGTCTTCAGGGGAGACCAGGAAATACTCCTTACCCAGAAGGGTTTCGCCATACTTGAATATTTTTTGCGGAACAAGGGAAGGGTGTTGTCGAGGACGCAGATCATCGAAAACATCTGGGGATATAATTTCGATCCTAACACGAATGTCGTCGATGTGCACATAAAATTCTTACGGGAGAAGATAGATAAGGGGTTCCCGAAAAAATTGATCCATACAGTAAGGGGAGCGGGATACGTTCTGAAAGCCGAGGATGATCAATAGGACATTCAGACTAAGGCTTACTGTTTTTTACACGCTGGTGGTTGTCGGAATTGTCACTTCCTTTGCCGTAGGGATATACCTCCAATATCGTCATAGCCTTTCGAAGACAATCGACAGTTACCTTATGAGGGAGGCCAACGAAGAGATCCTTTTTGAGGTCGATCCCAAACTGCCCTCGAAAAACACCGAGGTGATCAAGCGGTTCGGCGACGAATATTTCGAAGTCCTGGACAATCACGGCCAGGTCGTTATCACCTCTCTTAATGCGAAGAACCAGCGCTGGCCCCTGGACGAGGTGTTGATGGCCAAGACATTCAAGGGAGTTCCACAGTTCAGCAGCATAAACTTTCGGGGGGTGAATTACCGGGTCCTCTATTTCCCTATCAGCGGCGAGAAGATACTCCGCATCGCTCTTTCCCTGAGGGAGATAGATGAGAGCATGAAAAGTCTGCGGGGCCTTTTTTTCCTCTTCCTGCCGCTTATCATCGTGATATCATCGGGAGCAAGCTGGTTTCTCTCCGGCAAAGCGCTTGCACCCGTCGTAAAGATCAGGGAACTTGCAGGCCAGGTGAGAGACGGGCGACTGGGCAAGCGAATAGAGATGGAGGCGAAGGGGAAGGAAATCGAGGACCTTGTGCGTATGTTCAACGGGATGCTTGACGGTATCCAGGAGTCGGTCGAGGCACAAAAACGATTTACTGCGGCGGTCTCTCACGAAGTGCGATCACCCCTCACATCCCTGCGTGGCAGCATTGAGGTGGCACTGAGGAAGACGAGGACGCCGGAAGAATACGAAGACCTGCTGAAGACAAATCTCTCCGACATCATACGGCTCTCCAAGATCACGGACAACCTCCTCTTCTTTTCAAAGGCCGACAACAATATCATCGAACTAAAAAAACAGTGGTTTGATGTGTCACATCTGCTGGAGACCATTGCCGAACGCATGCGCTACAAGGCCACTTCTGCCGGGATAACGCTTTCCGAGTCGTATGGAGAGGGGATTGAAATGAACGGCGATATCGACCTTCTGGAGCAGGCATTCTCGAACATTATCGATAATGCAATAAAATATACGCCTTCGGGCGGCACGGTAGACGTGACGGTGAAGAGCGAAAACGGCAGGATCGTGGTTGCGGTAATCGATACCGGTATCGGTATCCCGGAAAGTGAAGTCTCGCAGATATTCGAACGATTTTATCGCGTGAGCAAGGAACGGTCCAGAAAATTGGGGGGGACCGGGCTCGGGCTTTCGATAGCCCAGTGGGTCATACAGGCCCACGAGGGAAGAATCGACGTAAAAAGCGCGGTCGGTGCCGGCAGCGAGTTTGTCACATCGTTCCCGGTTCCGGCGGACTAAAGCCGCAAAGGCGGGGCTCAGGACTTTCCTGTGATGCCTGCAGTTCGCGGATAAGACGGGCCATCTGCTCCTTCGTCGAAGCATGAAATGCTTTTTCCCTCAGAGGTTTTGCTCCGCGGAGGCTTCTGGTGTACCAGGCGTAGAATTTTCTGAAGAGAGTCGTCCCCCTGGTCTCTCCGTGATAATCGCAGCACATGCCTAGATGGACGGTCATGGTCTCTGTAATCTCTCCGATGGTCGGCCTGTCCGGGATTTTCCCTGTCCTCAGGAATTCTTCCGTCTCTCTGAAAATCCAGGGGTTCCCGAATCCCCCTCTCGCTATGAGGACCCCGTCGCAGCCCGTTTCCTCGAACATCTTCTTGATCAGCTGAGGGGAGAGCGCGTCGCCGCTGGCGATGACCGGCACATCAAGCGCCTCCTTGACTTCCCTGATGATGCGGTAGTCAACGGCCCCGGCGTATCGCTGCTCCCTCGTGCGCCCGTGGATGAACAGGCCTGCGATTCCGGCATCGCGGGCATAGAGCGCTACTTCCCTTGCATTGAGCGAAGTCCCTTCCCATCCCGAACGAATTTTTACGGTCACGGGTATTCGGGAGCTTTTTACCATGATGCGTAAGAGATCCCTCAATTTGCGTGGTTCCCTGAGCATCCCCGCACCTTCGCCTTTCCGCGTCACCTTCTCGACGGGGCAGGCGGCGTTGAGGTTCACAATATCATACTTGTTGTCTTTCAGCGCCGACAGCGCACGTCGTATGACGTCCCTGTCTTCTGCGAGGAACTGTAATCCCAAAGGCCGGTCGTCAGGCCCGGTGGAAAGCATTTTGAGCGTCTGCCGGCTTTGATATAGGAGAGAGCGCGCACTGATCATTTCCGCGAAGGCAAAACGACAGCCGAACGAGCGGTTCAGCATCCTGAAGGGAAGGTCGCTGATGCCCGCCAGAGGGGCAAGTATCAGCGGCGGCAATTCGCTGTCGCCGATTTTGATCATGCTTTATTTTACCTGAGGAGAATACCGGGAGGGGAAAAAATGAAACGGCGATCTGTCAGCCGTTTCAGGATTGGGTAGTGTCCTAAGGACACTACCTAGGATTGCGTATATTACAAAGAGCGGATATAATAAAAAAGGCTCGATTATTGAACGCGGAGGAACAGTTTGATGGCAAAAGTCATTACGTATGAGTGCAATCAGTGCGGCTGCGAAATCTCGGTAAGCGAAGGGCAC
>JAJYLU010000330.1 GCA_021787505.1 Nitrospirota bacterium
CGGATATGACCTGGCTAACTTACTCGGCGTGTCTCCTCAGGCGTTGTATGCCTCGGCGAATCGCGTTGAAAGGTCCGGTCAGATACGACCGGAAGCAATAGCGCGCTGGTGCGGGTGAATGTTGTTTAAGTTGGCAACGTCCCCTACTGCTATTAAGTTTTACACATTACTTTCGGAAATCCTCGTCAGTTTCGCTTAGCAATATCTGCGGACTTGTCGGTGTTAATGACACAACCCTCATTGAAAATCCGGGGTCAGCTCTTTTAGCCGGTTTTAGATGAAAGTTTCTTCCGGCATTCCGCAGGGGAGAATGAGCGCTCAAAAATCTTCCTCATGTACGGTCTCAGACCAAAGGCGGTAGGACCTATACAGACTACGGGATAAACTCTTCAGTTATCGCGAATCGAAACGCGCGTTGGTTCCTGTGAGAAAGTGGACATCGGGCGACGGATACTCCGCGGGCATCGTTGAAACCTTCAAAGAGTTCGTTCCGAGCTGACCTCGGCTTGCCATAAATATTCCCCTGATGCCGGAAATGTAGCAATCGATTACCCACAAATGCCCGCAATTCGGAGGCTCGATCCCCAGTTCCGAAGAAAGTGCGGCATGACAGCTCTGATACACCCTCACCGCCTCTGTCCCAGTTTCTCGTGACATGCCATGAGACAGCGGCAAGGGCTTCGAAGAGGCCAGACTAATGGGATACCGGATATATCGGGGAAAAAGCGTCACCAGCCGCCTCCTCCTCCGCCTCCTCCGCCTCCGCCTGAAGAACCGCCCCCGCCGCTTCCGGACCCGGAGCCGGGGGGAGTCGAGGCAGAAGCCACGGAAGAGGGCAGTGAGCTGCCGAGGGATGAAGAAAATCCGGATATGTTCGTTAAGTCCCATATCGTTCCGCTGTACCACCGGGGCTCGTATTGGGCCTCGGCAAGTGTCCCGCTGAACTGCTCGGACCATTGCTGCTCAACATCGAGGGCAAGGGCATAGGGAAGATATCTTTCAAACAGCTCGGGTGTCCTCTCAGGCGGGTTCATGCGGTTGAGGCGGTCTTCTTCCGTAGCGGAAAGAAATGTCCTGAATCCCTCGATCTTGTCGCGCAGCATGCCGCCTGCCTTTGTAGGGGCCTTCAGCAGGTTATGAAACAGATAGCTTACTGCCGGGAATCCGAGGAATGTCAGTGAGTAAAGCGGAGTCGTATTGAAAGACAGGCCGAGGAACCCTCCGGTTATAGCGGCCGTCAGGAGAAGACCATACAGGCCTACCATCATGCCGTCCCCCGCCTTTCTGACGGACGACGTGATTCCCCGCCTTCCCGCCTCCTCTTTGCCGCTCTGCCTCGATTTTCTGATTCCCGCCAGAGCTATCGCCGTAAAGAGAGCCGAGAAAAACAATATCATGAAGACCAGCCCGCAGCTGCCAACGTCGGCCCTTGTAAAACTGTAGAACATAAAAAGCAGGGACAATACCACGCCGGCGATAAAATACGGCCTGTTGGTCACAAAAAAGTCCTTTTCGACCCTCGACTTAAGCAGGGCCTTGAGGTCGTCTATAGCCTTCGAAATCTTACTGTAATTCTCATCCGAGAGGACGAGGCTCTTGCGGGTGGCAAGCAGGTTTGACCAGATCGTCTGTTCCTCCGCGGAAAGACCGACTGGATCTTCCCTGATCTTCATGAGGGTATAAGAGCCGCCTGACTGCTTTATCTTCAGCAAGCCCTTGACCGCCATATTTATGACGGCTGCTGCAAATACCTTGTCGTCGTAGCCCATCTTCGAGATGAACCGCACTGCCGCCGGAGAGAGGCCGGGAGGCGGGCCGTACTCCGGCACGATCGACCGCCTCTCAGGATCTCTGCCGACTATAAACCAGGCGATCAGGTAGTATGCCAGTACTGCGAGCAGACCGATCAGCCCCCAGAGGAGGTCCCGATTGTCCTTTATGAAATATCCGATCCTCTCGCTCTGCGAAGGTGCCCGTACGAAACCTTTTGGCCAGGTGACGACGATAGTAAGACCTTCGGATTCCCGAAGCGGCGCACTGGTAGAGAATGTCCGTCTGCCGGAGGTGTCCAGACCTGAGGTGAAATTCCTGCCTTTTGCCCCCTGCGGCCCTGTATATCCGTCTACGGCGAGGACTTTCCCTTGAGCCCCCACAGGGAGTTGCACAGTGGCAGTCGCCCTGTCGATCGGGAACTGCCATCCGTTTCCTGTGACGTTCCAGTAGAGCTCGTCATGGTCTCTGAAGTATCCGAGCTGGCGGTTCGTCCTGTATCTGAGCGTATATACGTGCTCCCCCGGCGGGACGAGGACGTTTGCATCCCCTATCTTTATCCGGACGCCGTTGTCTATGGCCTCGTAAATGAAATTCTCCTTCTTCCCGTCCCTGAGCACTTTTTCGACCTGAAAGCCCCGCATGGAGCGGTTCCAGAGCATGTCTCTGTAGACGGTGGGGAAGTCGCGATAGATGCCATGTTTGATGTCCTGGCCCTCAGCCAGCACCTTGATCGTCTCCTCGATGGTCACCGTGGAGTCGGCGTGCACGGTGATGAGGCTATCGAACGACATTATCCGCTCCTCATCCCCCTCGACTGGAAAGGCAAGGCCTTCAAGACAGACACATAAGATGGCGGCCAGAAAGAAGGCCGATAAACGTTTCGTCATCCTACCTAACTAACGTCAGCATGATTATATCACCCGATGCCATGCTCCCTTCGCATTCTTCCTTATCCCTTGCAGTGCCGGCTTGCTTCCGGACGCCGCTACGTAGCATACCAGATTTTTCGAAAAAATCCAGTTTCCACGGCGTCGGGTGCCGGGACAAGGGATCTGGGCATCGATCCTTTTCAGAAACGACGGCTCTTTGCATAATCGGGTATACTATTAAGTAATGATTTCGAGGTATCCATGAGCGCGGTGGTCCAGAAAATAACACTGTATCTGAGGATGATCAAGTTCTCCCACTCGATCTTCGCGCTGCCGTTCGCGTTTACCGCCGCGCTGATCGCTGCATCCGGCATCCCGGCAGCCCGCCAGATCTTCTGGATCGTGGTGGCGATGGTCGGGGCGAGGTCGGGAGCAATGGGCCTGAACAGGATCATCGACAGGAAGATAGACGCAGCCAACCCTCGCACCGCCGGAAGGGAGTTGCCTCGAGGGGTGATAGGCGTCGGTGAGACCGTCCTTTTTGTCGCCATCTCCTTCGGGGTGATGG
>JAJYLU010000331.1 GCA_021787505.1 Nitrospirota bacterium
CTTGGGTGGGGAACCGAATGGTCCAAAAGAAAGGCAAGGCGATAACAAGACCCCGGAAGGAACCTACTTTATCGATTCAAGAAACAAGGACAGCCGTTATCACCTGTCTCTTCACATTTCCTATCCAAACGAGAAGGACAAAAAGCGGGCAAAAGAACTTGGTGTTTCTCCGGGCGGAAACATCATGATCCACGGCATTAAGAATGGTTTCTCGTGGGCTGGTGATTTACACGCAAAGGTTGACTGGACTAAAGGGTGTATTGCCGTTACAGACGAGGAAATAGAGGAAATTGACAAGTTAGCGCCAAATGGTACGATTGTTGAGATAAGGCCATAGAAGAACGGGAGAGTGTATGCATCAATCTGTTTAGAACCTTTCTTCACGCACTCAGCAGTGCATTCAGCGTATCTCTCAAGTTCGCAAGCTTGTAAGGCTTAGTCAGTCGTGCCTTGAATCCGTATTTCCGGTAATCAGCTACAACGGCATCGTCCGAGTACCCGCTCGATACGATAGCCCTGATACCGGGGTCAATTACACTCAACCGCTCGAGGGTGTCCCTGCCGCCCATACCCCCCCGAATAGTCAGGTCAAGGATGACGACGTCAAAGGGCCTGCCCGACTCCTTTGCCGACCGGTACTTCTCTACAGCAGCCTCTCCGTGCTCCGCCAGGTCGACTTCATGCCCGAGGGTCTTGATCAGTTCTCCTGCTATGCTTCGCACCAGTGCCTCGTCATCCATGACAAGGATTTTTCCTTTGCGAACAACCGGGGAGACTGCCGCGGTTTCTTTGATGTCTTTCTCCGCTTCAATGGCGGGCAGATAGATAAAAAACGTGCTGCCCTTCCCCAATTCTGAAATTACATCGATGAGGCCGCCGTGGTTTCTGATGATGGAATAGGATGTTGCAAGGCCAAGGCCGCTGCCCTTTTCCTTGGTCGTAAAATAAGGGTCAAAGATCTTCTGCAGATACTGCCCGGCAATGCCGGTGCCGCTGTCCTGAACAGATATCTCGACATAGTCGCCTTTTGGAAGCCGGGGATGCCTGTTGTCCGGCTTCAGGACCTTCTTTGCTGCAATAACTACAGTGCCTCCCCCGGGCATGGCTTGGTCAGCGTTGATCACGATGTTCTGGATCGCCTGGCCAATCTGGCCTTCGTCTGCATCGACCTGCCACAAGCCGGGCTCGGTATCGAGCCGGTAGCCGGACCGGGAGCCGCTCAATGCAAATTTCGCCGCGTTTTCGATCACAGGCGTAAGAGAGATCCGTTTTTTGACCGGCCTGCCTCCCTTCGAGAAGGTCAGCAGCTGCGTCGTGAGACTTACTGACTGCTGGAGCGCATTCTCGGCTTGCTCAAGCATGGCGAGTGACTTTTCCCTCTGGTCGAGCGACATCCTGGCCATGGCGACGTAGCCGAATATGCCTTGCAGCAGGTTGTTGAAATCGTGGGCGATCCCTCCGGCGAGCGTCCCGATAGACTCGAGCTTCTGCGTCTTGAGCCGCTCTTCTTCGAGGAGGCGCCGCTCCGTGATGTCCGTAATCACGCCGATCAGGCCGAGATCGTTGCCCCGGGCGTCATGGAAGCGCCTGCACGCGAGATGGCCCCAGAACTCGGTGCCGTCCTTCCGCAGGTAGCGGCGTTCGAGGTCCACGGAAGGTATCGTGCTTGCCAGCAAGGCAAGCATATTTTGTCTGCTGGGCTCCCTCTCAGAGGGGTGAACATGATCTGCGTATTCACTCCCGATAAGTTCCTCCATCGTGCAGCCGAACATCTCGCCCATGCGCCTGTTGGCGTGGGTGATCCTGCCACGTCTGTCCACCAGGCCGATCGCAACGCTCGCGGTGTCCATGATCTGCTGCACCATGGCCCCGCGCTCGGCGCTCTCCCCCTCTGCCAGCTTGCGCTCGGTAATGTCACGGAAAGTTCCCATGAGACATTTCTTCCCCTTGAATGTCACCATTGCCGCCAATACCTCCACGGGGACTTCTACACCGTCGGAACGAAGCACAACAGCCTCGATGGGATGTGTCGGTATCATTTGTCCTGCCGTGTCTTTATGCTCTGCAAAGGTCTCTTTACTATGTGTGTCTTTTTCGGTCGGGTGCAACTGGGATTGATGGAGCCCGACGATCTTATCGTGCGACAATAACATTAATCGCGAGGCAGCTTGATTTGCCTCAACTATTATTCCGGAGTCCATGTCAGCTATAAAGATGGCGTCAGCCGCGTTTTCAAATAATTCCTTAAACTTTGCTTCGCTTTCCCTCAGGGCCGCTTCTGCTTTTTCCCGCCTGATAATTTCCCTCCGCAGGTTCTCGTTATCCACGCTGAGCCGGGAGGCCTGCCGGACGAGGTATATTCCCATCCCGGAGACAATTAATGATATAAATCCGCCCGTAATCAGATAATCATAAGCAATTCTCCCTCGCAGAAAAATACTTATAAGGGAGGTCAGGATCCCAAAGAGGGCCGCCGATATTGCTACGAAGATCACAATATTCAGTTTCAGAAGTCTATGCAGCAGCGATAACGGCAAGACATCTCCTTAAAAAATAGTAGGCTATTAAGAAAAGCATATAGGTAGTAAATGGCCTAGTCAAGGGACATTTAAGCCACGGCGATTATCGGTGGGGCCGGGTTCTCAAGCGTGGGTCAGACATCAAGGTCGAATCCCTCCTTCATGGACATCTTTCCTTCCAGGGGACAACGCTGTGCGAGGAGAGGAGATTCCCGGCCGCCTTGCTGTCCATAGGCCTGAACAAATAAAATCCCTGTGCGTATTCACCCTTCATATCCTTGAACACATCCAGCTGTTCGACTGTTTCTACCCCCTCGGCAATTACGTCCAGGCCAAGGTCCCGGCCGAGGGCAATCACCGTCTTTACAATTGCCGTATTATTTTTGTCAAAGGTCAGGGCATTAATGAAGGAGCCGTCGATCTTCAGCCCTCTTATGGGAAAGTGACGCAGGTAATTTAATGCCGAGTACCCGGTCCCGAAGTCATCGATGTCGAACCGGACGTTTAAGTCCTCGAACCGTCTTATCAGTGCGGCAGCCGGTTCGGGATTTTCTATCAGCGTCCTTTCAACTATCTCAAGTCGCAGGCATCTTCCTTCAAGACCGGTTTCCTCAAGAATATTCTTCACAAAGTCAAAGAAATCGGGCTGAGAGAACACCCTGCTCGAAACATTTACGC
>JAJYLU010000332.1 GCA_021787505.1 Nitrospirota bacterium
ATATCTGCTGGAAGGCTTCCCATGGAAGGGCAATGTCCGGGAGCTCCGCAACATCATGACCCGCGTTGCGACGCTGCTTCCCCCTGACACAAAGAGGATATTCCCTTTTCACATCCTGCCCCATCTTGAGGACGTGGGCGAACTTCAGCGTTCTTCCGCGCCCGAAAGGGGTGCTGGCGGGGTCATGCTTCGGGAAGGTATCTCACTCGATGAAGCGGAGGAAGTGCTGATCAATGAGGCCTTGAATCAGACCGGAGGGAACCGCACGAAGGCGGCAAAGCTTCTGGGAATCAGCCTTCGCACCCTCAGGCGGAAACTCAACAAAACTTAACAGGCATCGTGTCCGCGGAGAAACCACGGAAAAAGGCTCTGATTCTGTGGCGTTTTTCATCATGTCGGACTCTGTCCTTCCGTGACAATAAGGTTTAGCCACAAAAAAGGGCCGTGATTTGGTCACGGCCCTTTATCCGGCAATCAAACGCTTTCAGTTCATGCGGTCAGTTCTTTCCCGCAGTGTTTGCATATCTTAGCGCGAATCTTGATGATCTCGGCGCAGTAGGGGCATTCCATCGTGAAGTTCTTCTTGTGGATCTTCTGGACCGACTCGGCGATCTTCTTTTGTATTACCTCGTTGACACAGCGGTAATTCGAGAGGGGCTCTGCCGCCCTAAGTTCTCCGATCTCCCCGAGGTGCTCGGCCGCCTTCACCCTAACGCTTCCGAACCCTTCCTCGTCCATGAGCACCTTCAGTAGCGAATCCACGTCCTTGCTGATGTAATAATCCGTGAGGGCCTGGAACGCCTTTTTCCTCGCCTCCAGGTCGGCCTTTTCCTGGGCCTCCTTTATCTCGTCGATGATGTCGCCCTTCATTGCGTACTTACTGCCGCAGGGCAGGCTGGATGCCTCGCCCGAATCGGGATGCAGCATGAACCGGTACCCCATCTCCTGTCCGTACGTATCAGACATGTGTTTCCAACTGTTTTTGAAGAACGTGCATTCGTCGTTGAAACATATGTAGAGAAAGGTACTGCACCATCCGAGTCCGTCGGCAAAATTAAAAGTGGGGGTGCTCCATTTATTCAACTTCTGTCCGCAGTGCGGACAGACCGCCTTTTCTTCCAAAACCTGTGCCATTTTTTCTCCTTTCCCGCGAAAAAAAGCCTCAAATGAGCCCTCGGACATGCCGCCCGAACAAAGGCTTTTTATCCGGCTCTTGAGGAACTTTACAAATAAACGACTTTATTTATTATAACAGATCGCCCGCCTGAAATGAGGGAGCATGGTCTGTTATCTCCTTTTGAGCGTGTCTTCACCGAATATCACGCAGCGCATCCATCGACATGCGAACCGCAAGAGTTCGGTCTCGTTGGACTTGATGCGCTTCAGCACGCTATTCCCGATATCGAAATATTTCTGCAACTCCCCGCTTGTGACGAGATTCCTGAACTCGTCAATATTATAGCTCCCGAGAAAAAAGATGTCGCGGAAATACCCATCCAGGAAGTTTTTCGAGGTAAAGTCCTCATGGTGGGTAATCTTCTTCCATTCCCCGTTCATCTCCTCGTACAAGGCCACGTTCTGCGTGTCGCGCCATTTTCTCACCGTCCGGCTTGTTCTGCCCTTGCCGAAACCGAGGCAAAAATCTCTTTTAACGATCCCGAACGCGGGCGGCAGGGTGTCCGCCACCGGTTCCAGCGGGAAACTCCTGCAGGACCAGGGCCTGTCATCATAGATCAGGCACCCCTGTTCGCTCACAAAAGGGCAGTTTTTGGTCTCGTCCGGCATCATCTTGAGAAGGATGACCGGATGGCCGATCTCTTCGGGAAACAGAGGGAATGTGTAGGTCTTGAGGAACTCGCCGGACGGGATGCGCAGCCTGCGCTTCATCCTCAGAATGTCATACGGTGTCAGAAAGAGGTTTATGTCCCTGCAGCATTTGTTGAAACATGTGAGGCCTGAGTCGCAGCCGAAGCTGAAGGTGTCGTCAAGTCCGAGTATTTTTGCAGAAGTGTCTGTGGTTTCGATCATTGCAGTACGGTTTCTCGAATCCTTCCGGTATTTGCTATTATAAACAGAGGCGACTTTTATTTACAAACGCCGGAGGAACCCGAGGCCCTCGTCTATCGCGATGAAGAGATGAAAGATATTTTAAAACAGCAGAAGAATATCCTGACGGTCTGCACAGGCAATATCTGCCGGAGCCCAATGGCTGAGGGTATCCTTCGGGCGCTGCTGACCGGTGGACCCGCGGCCAAGGTCTCTTCTGCGGGAACACATGCCCTTATCGGAAACTCCGCTGCGGATTTTGCGATCATCGCCGCTGCGGAAAGAGGCATCGACATCTCGGGCCACCGGGCGCGCACGATCGGGGAGGAAATCATCCGGCGCAGCAGCAGCATCCTCTGCATGGAGCTCTCTCATGTGGAATGGGTGCTCGAAATCGACTCCTCGGCAATTACGAAGACATTCAACCTTGCCGAATTCGCGGATAGCGGAAGGAAACTCAAACGAATAGCCGACCCTTACGGCTGCAGCCTCCGGGAATACCGGTCGTGTTTCGCCGATATCGAAACCTGCATCCGGAATTTTCTTGCGAGTGCGCATTTCGAGCAATCCTGTTTGTCTCTCTGAGATCGAGGGAATGTCCGCCCTTTGCGCGGGGTTGCCGTTGCTTCAGAAGGGGACAAAAAACCTGTATTTCCTGATGAAGTCGGCAAAGGCCCTGGTTGCCGCCGTTGAAGGTTCCCGTTCCATGCTGACCAGGTAGAATTTTCTCCGTATTCTTCCCCCGCGGAGGTTTAGCAGCCGTATGGAGCCTTCTTTTATTGCCCCGAAGATCGACCACTTCGAGACAAAGGATATCCCTGCCCCTGCCCGCACTAACTGGGTTATCAGTTCAGGGCTGCCGATGGTCATCGATATCTTTATCCTTTCAGGATCGATACCGGCCTCCCGGAAGAGCTCATCCGCAAACTCCCTTGTCCCTGACCCTATGTCGGGCATTATAAACCGTTGCGATTCAAGGTCCGCGGCGGTCACCGTCTTCTTTCTTGCGAGAGGATTGTCTTCGGAAGCGATGATGACTATTTCATCATCGGCGATCTCCTGCGCGATGATCATAGGGTTCTTTATGCTTCCCTGGATGATGCCGAACTCGACCATGCCATCGAGGAGGGCGCTGACGATCCGATCC
>JAJYLU010000333.1 GCA_021787505.1 Nitrospirota bacterium
GTCGTTGCAGCAGAACCTCTCAAAGGAGGGGTTTACCGTGATCACCGCTGAAAAAGGGATGCAGGGGCTTGAACTCTTTTCCGAGGAGCAGCCCGATATCACTCTCCTTGATGTGCACCTGCCCGATATTTCGGGGATAAACGTACTTGAGAATATCAAAAAGGAGAACCGGGACGCGATCATTATCATGGTGACCGCATTTGGCGACATCCAGACCGCAGTAAAGACGATAAAAATCGGGGCTTACGATTTTGTCGAGAAGCCCTTCAACATGGACAAGCTGAAGATCCTGATCGGGAAGGCGCTTGAGACAGTCTCCCTGAGAAAAGAGGTATCGCAGTTCCGGTCGCAGCTTTCGAAGAAATACGGTTTCACCAATATTATCGGCAAGTCCGACGAGATGCTCAAGATAGGCGAGCTCGTGAAGAAAGTCGCAAAGAGCGATGCTACAACGATCCTTCTCCAGGGAGAAAGCGGGACCGGGAAAGACCTTGTCGCGAAAGTCATCCACTACGAAAGCGGCAGGGCGGACAGGCCGTTCATGGACATCAACTGCACCGCGCTCCCCGAGACGCTCATTGAGAGCGAACTGTTCGGCTTCGAGAAAGGCGCCTTTACGGACGCCAAGCAGATGAAGAAGGGGCTCTTCGAACTCGCCGACGGGGGGACAGTCTTCCTCGATGAAATAGCGGACATGAAACTCAGCACGCAGGCGAAGCTGCTGAAGATCATCGAGAACAAGACCTTCAAGAGAATCGGCGGGGTCAAGGACATTTCGGTCGATCTGAGGATCGTCGCGGCCACCAACAAAAATCTGGCGGAGGAGGTGAGAAACGACAACTTCCGGGAGGACCTCTACTACCGGCTGAAGGTCATCCCGGTCGTGCTCCCCGCCTTGAGGGAGCGGCGCGACGATATTCTCCTACTGGCAAAATATTTTGTCGAAGAGTTCAACAGGGAATTCAAGAAAAACGTCAAGGGGATATCGAAGGAAACTGCCAAGGCTTTCGTAAATTATCACTGGCCGGGAAATGTCAGAGAACTCCGGAATGTCATCGAGCGCGCGATGATACTCGAGAACGAAGACTACATTCTGCCTGAGCACCTTCCGGTCGAAATATTGTCGTTTGATGCTAAACACCTGGGCGCCGAGGCCGCGCCGGTTTCAATCCCCCCGGGGGGGCTCGACATCGAAGAGGTCGAAAGGGAGTTGATCAAGCAGGCCCTCGATCTTGCGAAGTGGAACCAGACAAGGGCGGCCAGACTGCTGAACCTCACGAGAGATGCACTGAGGTACCGGATGCAAAAATTCGGCTTTCTGCCGGCAAAGACTTAAATTGGCATCTTGCAAAACATTTCTGAGGTATAATGGATCACTATGAAAATTTTGGTCGTAGATGACGAACAGCTGGTACGATGGTTCATGGACAGGGCCCTCCGCAAGGCGGGCCATGAGGTAATTACCGCGTCCAACATTACCGAGGCGTCGGAGAGGCTGCAGTCCGAAGAGATAGATCTGTTGTTCATAGATCTCAGAATGCCTGAGGGAAATGGCACAGAACTGATCAAGAAAGTGGTTAATTTACCCAACAGGCCCAAGGTGATCGTCTGTTCCGCCTTTATCACCTCTGAGCTCGAGGAGGAGTTCAGGGAGAAGGGCATCTGCATCCTCAAGAAGCCGTTCAAGCTTGACGAACTGAATTATGCGCTGAAAAATTGCCTGGGGGGATGACCTTCCCGGGAGGCCTGCCCGCCACGAAATCTTCTTGACTAAAATCCGCGCTTTCAATAACAATACAAGCACCCTATGAAAGCCTTGGTAACGGGAGCTCCGGGCTTTATCGGAAGCTATCTTGTCGAGACCTTGCTCAAAAGAGGCTATCAAGTCACCTGCCTCGTGAGAAAGACCTCGAATCTCAGATGGATAGAGCACCTGGATGTTAGGTATCTCACCTGCGATCTCGCAGACATCGAATCCTGCAGCGATGCGGTTAGGAATTTTCAGTACATCTTCCATCTGGCCGGGGCTACAAAGGCACTCTGCGAGAAGGACTTTCAACGCGCCAATGCGGAGTGTACGGAAAAGCTGGTCAGGGCGGCCGCCGGGGCGACCGGGCTCGAAAGGTTTGTCTATCTGAGCAGCCTTGCCGCGGTAGGTCCGGGTGAGCCGGGTCGGACAGTGAGCGAGGATTCCCCTCCAATGCCGGTCTCGGCTTATGGGAGAAGCAAGCTGTGCGGCGAAAGGGCGGTCCTTTCCTATAAGGACTCGATGCCGGTGACAATCCTGAGACCGCCTGCGGTCTACGGCCCGAGAGACACCGATTTTTTTATGATGTTCAAGATGATCAAAAAGGGCTTTTTCCCGTATTGGGGAAAATGCTATTACTCGCTCCTCTACGTCGAAGACCTCGTCAGGGGGATAATATTGGCGGCCGAAAAGAAAGATGCGACTGGGGGAACTTTTTTTTTGAGCGACGGCAGCATCTATACTAACGAGCAGATAACGGCCGAGATCGCCGCTGCGCTAGGCGCGAAGGCGATCAAGGTCCGCGTGCCCCGAGCACTTTTGCCCATCGTTGGTTTTTTGGGCCAAAAAATTGATAAAAGAGGTATAATTAACGGTGACCGGGTCAATGATTTCCGCTATTCCAACTGGACGTGCGACGCGAGTAAGGCGAAAGATGAACTCGGCTTTCATTCACAAATAACACTAAGGGAAGGAATAAAATGGACGGCAGATTGGTACAGAATTCATCGATGGCTATAGATAAGTCGGTGGACCTCTTCGATAAATGTTACCGGTTCACAAAGGCGAAGGAGTTGATGACCGCCGGGATGTACCCCTATTTCAGGGTGATCGAGAGTGCACAGGACCCCGAAGTGGTGATCGACGGCCGGAAGATGATCATGGTCGGCTCCAATAATTACCTCGGCCTTACCAACCATCCCAAGGTGAAAGAGGCGGCCTTGGAAGCCGTGAGAAAATACGGGTCGGGCTGCGCGGGATCGCGGTTCTTGAACGGGACGCTGGATATCCACGTGAAGCTGGAAGAGAAGCTGGCGCGTTTTATCCGGAAGGAGACGGCGCTCGTCTTTTCGACCGGCTTCCAGGTGAACCTCGGGGTCATCTCGGCCCTTGCCGGGAAGGATGATGTGATCATTATAGATAAGATGGACCATGCAAGCATTATC
>JAJYLU010000334.1 GCA_021787505.1 Nitrospirota bacterium
GTATCCGTTCCACAAGACAAAACATGCATGGTTCATAAAAGAGTTATCGGCCGTCAGGAGGAAGCTTGAAAAAGAGGGGGCGACCCCGGAGGTGATAATCCTGAGCAATAACCTTCTCATCACCTGGTTCAGCAGCCACATCAGGACTACCGATACAGCCCTCGGCGCTTACCTGAGGCCGAAAATCGCGAGGATATAAACCTGCAGGAAATCCCCCTTGTGAGGATATCAGGAATAAACTTCAAAGAGGGTGCCTGACTTTCTCTTCCCCCGGGCGGCTGCGAATATCTTTTCGGCCACATATTCGGGGGCCAGGATTTCGGAGGGTGCCAGATCTAGGTCGCTGCCCGAAAGCAATGTCGTATTAACGGCCCAGGGCAGGACCGCGTACACGATGAGACCGTCGCCGGCGGTCTCATCAGCAACCGCCTGAGTCAGGCCGATGACACCGAATTTTGACGCGCAGTAGGCTGAAAAACCTGCCTCTGCAGTCACGCCCAGAGCGGAAGAGATGTTGATTATAATTCCGCCTCCCTGTCTTTTCATGACCGGAAGAACCTGCCGAATAAAAAGAAAGGGGCCCTTCAGGTTGGTATCGATAATGTCGTCCCATTCCCGTTCGCCCGTTTCTTCAACGGGTTTATAGGCTGCGATGCCGGCATTATTGATTAGGACATCGATCCTGCCGAAATGCTTCAGACACTGCCGCACAATCTTCTTTGCATCGTCGGCGTTGCGGACGTCGCCCGTGAGGGAAAAGATATTTTCCCACGGTCCAAGGGAGACAAGATGCTTTTTCGCGTGGAGGGCGTGGCCCCTATGGCGGCAAAAAATTACAACCCTGTCGCCGCCTTTCAGGAACTCCGCTGCCGTAGCGAGGCCGATCCCGCGGGTCGATCCGGTAATCATGACCACACGATTCATATTTTTTCTATATCACAAATCCCTTGAGATTGCAACCGGAAGGAAAAGCGGCGGATGGCCATCTTGGGGTTGACTCTGTTACAGCCTGCTAAAAGTATGGCGGTACCTTTCGCCGTCCCGTGTCTGATACATCCGGGTTCTCACTAAATAAGTGGATGCACAATATCGCAAGGGGCACCGAAATCAATGCCATAGGGTTCACCCCAAAAAAAGGTTAAAAAAAAACGGAAATAGTCCGATAATGGGAGTAGAGGATGTGAACGGCAGTGCAGGTGAATGCAGCGAGGAACAGGAAAGCGAGGTTGGAATGTACTACTCCGCGGACAGGATATCGCAATGCAGCGTCTGTAAGTCAGGGTATACCTCATTTCATTTCGAAGTCAGGCCGGCGGTCAAGATATACGTCTGTCAGGACTGCATGGAGTCGGCACGTTCTCATTTTATCTGGATATGCCTGAATTGCGGCCGCTCGTATCTGCGACCAAAGAATCTCGTGATGAACAGGATCTACGATTACGGCTTGCGGGAGGCGGCCTTCCTCTACGAAAACAGGATTATCCAGGGCATCGAGGCCTGCATATGCTGCTCTCCCGAACAGATACTCGAGCACACGAACCGGCCCGATGAATGCTTGTCGTAGCCGTCGCCTCAGTTCCGACAGGCTGCCTCGACCGGAAAAGATGGACGGGAATACCTTTCCGGGGCCCGGACCTCGTGGCGTGTCCGTTCGGGGTTCAGCATTTTCTTTACAAACCGGTCTCTTTTTCTTATCATTGTACGTATGTCAAAAGGAACGTATCAATGAATACGCTGAGACTGGCCCTTGCGCAGATCAATCCGACGGTGGGCGATCTCTCCGGCAATGCCGAAAAGATCCTTGAATATGTAATAAAGGCCAGGCGCGCCAAGGCCGACATCGCTGTCTTCCCCGAACTGGCGCTTACGGGTTATCCTCCCGAGGACCTGCTCCTGAAACCGCAATTTATCTCGGACAATATTGCCGCCATGGAAAAGATCAGCCGTGCGATTTCCGGGATCGCGGTTGTCGCGGGGTTCGTCGACCGGGGGAAGAACAATGAGATCTATAACGCCGCCGCAGTAATTGCCGGTGGCGAAATTGTTGATGTCTACCAAAAGGTGCTTCTTCCCAATTACGGCGTTTTCGACGAGTTCCGGTATTTCAGTCCAGGCAGGAGATTCCCTGTATATCGCTTCGGCAGGATTAAATTGGGCATAAACATCTGTGAAGACGTCTGGCACAGGGAAGGCCCCGCCTGCATACAATCCGCTGCCGGCGCCGAGTGCATCATCAACATCAATGCCTCCCCCTATGAGAAGGGCAAACCCGAGACGCGCGAGAGGGTCCTCTTTGACCGGTGTACGGAAAACGAAGTGATCATTGCTTACGTAAATACGGTCGGGGGACAGGACGAACTGGTCTTTGACGGCATGAGCATGGTGGTCGATCATAAAGGGCAGGTGATCGCACGCGGTAGACAATTCAAGGAAGAGATGATGGTCGTCGATCTCGACTTTGAGCAAGTCAGACGAAGCAGGAAAGAGAAGATCCGTCCTGCGAAAGATACGCGTCAGCCGTTTGCCGGCCGGGCAAGAGCTATCTCGCTGCCTTGCCCGGAGTCGCGTCCCCGTAAAACAATCGTGGCGAAGGTAGAACCCCGCCTGAAGAAGGATGAAGAAATATACGGGGCCCTTGTGCTCGGCACTTCCGACTACGTCCGAAAAAACGGTTTTCGCGGGGTTGTCATCGGACTGAGCGGGGGCATCGATTCTTCTCTCGTTGCCGCAGTCGCGGTGGATGCGATAGGAAAGGAAAACGTCCACGGACTGTTCATGCCGTCAGAGTTTACCTCGGAGGAGAGCAGGGAAGACGCCTTCCAGCTTGCCGGGAACCTCGGCATGCAGATCACCGAAGTGCCGATCGCCCCTGTGCTGAGAGAATATCTTAAGGTGCTCGGTCCCCTTTTCAGGGGGATGGAGCCGGACATCACAGAGGAAAACCTTCAGGCGAGAATAAGGGGGAACTTCCTTATGGCCCTCTCGAACAAGTTCGGCTGGCTTGTGCTTACCACGGGGAACAAGTCAGAGATGAGCGTCGGCTATGCCACGCTTTACGGAGACATGGCAGGAGGGTTTGCCGTGATCAAAGACGTCCCCAAGACGCTCGTGTACAGTCTCTGCAAGTGGCTAAATTCGATCGGTGAGGCGGTCATTCCCGGGCGGGTCCTCTGGAAAGAG
>JAJYLU010000335.1 GCA_021787505.1 Nitrospirota bacterium
GAGAACAATCAAGACCCCGTTCGGAGAACCGTCCGACGCCTTCAGGGTGTGCGAGGCGTCAGGGTCGGAGTTCGTTTTCCTTTCGAGGCACGGCACTCCTCACCACATCCCTCCGCACATGATCAATTACCGTGCGAACGTCTGGGGGCTCAGAGAAATGGGGGTCGAAAGGATAATATCGGTCAATGCAGTGGGTGGTATCAGTCCGGCGACGAAGCCGGGCGATATGGTCATACCGGACCAGATCATCGACATGACGCATGGAAGGGCAGCCACCTTTTATGATGGCGACGAGGTCGTCCATATTGATTTCACGAACCCCTATTGTACGGAATTGCGGGAGGTAATACTTCGGGCCGGAAGGAGATCGGACACGGCGCTCAGCGAGTCAGGCGTCTACGTGTGCGTCAATGGCCCCCGGCTCGAAAGCAAGGCGGAGATCGGCTATTTTTCCCGGATCGGCGCCGACATTGTCGGCATGACGGTCATGCCGGAGGCTTGTCTTGCCCGCGAACTTGAATTGTGCTACGCGGGAGTTGCAATTGTCACGAACTATGCCGCAGGCATAACAGCGAAGAGGTTGACGACTGCCGAGGTAGTGGACGTGATGAAGGCAGCAACGGAGCGGATCAGGAACCTCGTCATGGATACGTTAAGACATATGCCCGCAAAAGGGACGTGCGGCTGCTCCGAGGCACTTAAAGAAGCGAGGATGTAAGAATATTTTTTTCCATGCCGTCTGCTCTCCTGGTTTGCGTCTTATCCGGGTCAGGCCATTGTCGTCATGCCGATTGGATTCGGCGAATGCCGCCTATACCCCTTGGCCTGAGCAACTATGTCCAGCGGAATGCTGATAATATCGATAAGTTCTGGTGAATAGCTTTCGAGAAGGTGAGCGTTTACGGTCTTCACGTAGCTCCGGCATTCATTACAGAGATCTATGCGGTATCCTTTCTCCTCTTCTATTTCGTTGATATCGAGCCCGCGGGGATCTCTGTTTCGGCAGTTCGGACATCCTATCCTGTGCCACGGCCCCGAAAACCCGCAGTAGGAGCAAAAAAGACTTCTTCCGCCGTCTTGCCTGATGAAGGCAAGTGAAGGCCGGGCATTGCAAACCGGACAACGGCCTTCCAGCCAGAAAGCGGAATCCGTCTTAAAAGAATTCCTGAGTGAGACGAAAAAGGGCTTGCCGATCATGAATAAAACAGTTGCGAGCTCATCTTCATGAAAGGGGAGCGAAAAAGCGGGCGTTTCATTCATCGGGAGTCTTGTGAAGTCAATCCTCCTCAGCTTCATAGCCTCTTTCAGCGGCGCCAGGAAATCTTCCGGTATGTCGAAGGCTGAAGTGAATGATTCGAAAATCGCATCCACTGATTCGGGGCGGTAAGACGTAGCCCCGGCTTCAAAAAGGTTTATGTGCCGAACCAGCCTTTCAAATGTCTCCATTTTCTTGAAAAGGCCGAGGGCTTCCCGCAGGTGCGGCCTGCTTTCCGCGATCTCTTCTATGGTCGTCATATCGCTAAGGGACCTCCGGATATTTTATGACTATTTCCCGTCCCGTCAATGCCTCGACGAGGAACGTCTTTAAGTATTTCTTCTCCTCTGCGCTCAATTTCAGCGGTTTCAAGACTTTATTGCCCCTTCCTCCGCCCTCATCAAAAAAGTCTATGACCTCATCGAGGGTCTTAAAGACCCCGTTGTGCATATAAGGAGCGGTCCTTGATATCTCTCTCAACGCCGGCGTCCTGAAGGCCTTCCAGTCTTCCTTTTTCCCGGTAATGAGAAACCTGCCGGGATCCTCCTTCAGATTCTTATAGTCTTCATAATGATAGACCTTTGCTACAAACCTCATCGTGGCGGTGACCCTCGGGTCGCCCAGCAGGACGGGATTCTCCGGGACGTTCAGCGCATAGAACTTGTCGTCCGAGAGGTTGACGCCGTTATGACAATCAGCGCACTTTCCCTTTCCTTGAAAAATCTCGTATCCCTTTTTCGCCTCTTCCGAAAGGGCGCCCTTATCGCCTGTCAGGTATTTGTCCAGGGGAGAATCAAAGGAGATCAGGGTCCTTTCAAAAGCGGCGATCGCCATAGCGATCCGCTCTCTCGTAACATCTCCGCCAAAAACTCTTCTGAAAGATTCAACGTATTCGGGGACCACCCGGATCTGTTCCTCAAGATAATCGAGGTTCTTGTTCATCTCGAAGGCGGACATCATCGGGAAGAGGGCCTGGTCCTCCAGCGTCCGGGCACGGCCGTCATAGAAGAAAGACTTGTGGAAGGCCACATTGATCAGAGTAGGGGAATTCCGCCAATTCTTTGTCGTGGGATAGCTCAGGGATATATCGAGACCATCCGTAAATGCCTGCTCAGGATTGTGGCAGGTGGCGCAGCTCATGGTGCCGTCGCCGGAAAGTCGTCTGTCGAAGAAAAGCTTTTTGCCGAGTTCGATCTTCTCCGGGGTCTGCGGGTTCGTCAGCGGGACAGGAACTGATTTGAAGGGTTCGAGATGAGAGGCGTAAGAGACAGAAACAAAAGTCAAGGTCAAGATTGAGGTTAAGGTTACAATCGAGGTTCTCAGCCTCAACCTCTGCCTGTCGGCCTTGCTATTGCCTCTTTGCATTTTTCAACTCCTCATCAATAATTCCCTTGAAATAATCAAACGGCCTGTTTCCGATCACCTTTCTCCCATTGATAAAGAAGGTCGGGGTATTGTACAGGTCAAGAGCCACAGCGAGTTTCTTGTCTCTCTCTATGGCGGCAGAATGTTTCATCCTGTCGATTGAATCCGTGAATTTCTTTATGTCCAGTCCCAATTCCTGTGCGTAGCGGATAAGGCTTGCCCGGTCGAGCTGCGGAGATTTCCTGAGCAGGAGATCATGCATCTCCCAGAATTTGCCCTGGTCCCTCGCCGCAAGCGACGCCTCCGCTGCGATGTGCGAGAAGTCACGGTATTTGTAGGGATAGTTCTTGATGACCAGCCGGACTTTTCCCCTGTAAGCCTTCAGGATCTTCTGGACGGTCGGACCGACCCCGACGCAATGCGGTCACTGGTAGTCGAGAAACTCGATGATGGTGACCGGAGCATTGGCGGGTCCGTAAACCGGAGAATCGCCTATAGGGATGTTGTATCTCTTCTCGTCTGCGTGTGCCGGATCAACGAGCACAGCGACCAGGACG
>JAJYLU010000336.1 GCA_021787505.1 Nitrospirota bacterium
ACCTCGAAGCTGATCGAGGCCGGCTACGTGCTGTCGGGCAAGACGAACCTGGATGAGTTTGCAATGGGGTCGTCGACCGAAAATTCGGGGTTCCATACCACGAGGAACCCCTGGGATACGGAGAGGATACCCGGCGGTTCGAGCGGCGGTTCGGCGGCTGCGGTCGCGGCGGACGAGTGCAGCGCAGCGCTCGGCTCCGATACCGGCGGATCGATCAGACAGCCCGCCTCACTCTGCGGGGTGGTTGGAATGAAGCCCACGTACGGCCGTGTTTCGAGGTATGGGCTGGTCGCCTTCGCCTCTTCCCTGGACCAGATCGGTCCGATAACAAAAAACGTGACCGACTGCGCCATGCTTTTGAATGTCATAAGCGGCAGGGACTTCCGCGATTCGACCTCTGCGCCGGTCTTAGTCCCCGACTTCACCGCGGCGATAGGAAAAGATGTAAAAGGGATGAAGATCGGCGTCCCGAAGGAGTATTTTATCGAGGGGATGGACCCGGAGGTGGACTCGGCCGTCAGAGAAGCGATACGGAAATTCGAGTCACTCGGGGCGGTGCCGGTCGATGTCTCGCTGCCCCATACCGGCTACGCGGTCGCGACCTATTATGTGCTTGCCACTTCTGAGGCGAGTTCGAACCTCGCGCGCTATGACGGCGTCAAGTACGGCTTCAGGGCCGAAGGCAAGGACCTTATCGATACGTACATGAGGACAAGGGCGGAAGGGTTCGGCCCTGAGGTGAAGAGGAGGATTATGCTCGGCACCTACGCGCTCTCCTCCGGGTATTACGATGCGTATTACAAGAAGGCCCAACAGGTGAGGACGCTGATCAAGGACGATTTCGAAAGGGTATTCCGGGAGGTCGATGTCATCGTGACCCCTACTTCGCCTACCGCCGCATTCAGAATGGGTGAAAAGACCGAGGACCCGCTCCAGATGTATCTTGCGGATATTTTTACGATATCTGTGAACCTCGCGGGCGTTCCGGGGATCTCGGTGCCCTGCGGTTTTACGACAGGGAACCTCCCGATCGGACTCCAGTTGATAGGCAAACACTTCGACGAAGAGACGCTTCTCACTGCGTCGTTCGCCTACGAGCAATCGACGGAGTGGCACAAGAGGAAGCCGGCGCTATGACATACGAGTCGGTGATAGGGCTCGAAGTCCATGCGCAGATGAGTACCGACACCAAGATATTCTGCGGCTGTTCCACAAAGTTCGGCGCAGAACCGAATAGCCAAACCTGCGAAATCTGTATCGGCATGCCGGGCGTGCTCCCTGTTTTAAACAGGAAGGCGCTCGAATTTGCGATACGGACGGGTCTCGCGATGCACTGCAGCATTTCTCCGTACAGCCGATTTGCGCGGAAAAACTATTTTTATCCGGACCTCCCGAAGGGCTACCAGATAAGCCAGTTCGAGCACCCGATTTGCGAAGGCGGCTTTGTCGAGATAATGGTGGAAGGGGAGACGAAGCGGATAGGTATCACGAGGATCCATATGGAGGAGGACGCGGGAAAGAACATCCACGAAGGCAACGGCAGCTATAGTTTCGTCGATTTGAACAGGGCTGGCGTACCCCTGATGGAGATCGTCTCCGAACCCGACATCAGAAGCGCTAAAGAGGCATCTGAATATATGAAGAAGCTAAGGACGATCCTCAGGTACCTCGGCGTCTGCGACGGCAACATGGAGCAGGGTTCCCTGAGGTGCGACGCCAACATATCTATTAGGCCGGCAGGGCAGAAAGAATACGGCACGCGCGCGGAGGTGAAGAACATCAACTCCTTCAGGTTCGTTGAAAAGGCGCTCGAATACGAGATCAAAAGACAGATCAGAGTAGTCGAAGAGGGCGGAAAGGTCATTCAGGAGACGAGGCTCTGGGACTCGGCGAAAGGGATTACCGAATCCATGCGCTCCAAGGAAGAGGCCCATGACTATCGCTATTTCCCGGAACCTGATCTCGTCCCGATTGCGGCGGAGCAGCGGTGGATAGACGAGATACGGGCGTCACTTCCCGAACTGCCCGATGTGAAGAGAGAGCGGTTTATGTCCGAATACGGTCTGCCGGAATACGATGCCGATCTTCTCACCACGGAGAAGCCCGTTGCGGAGTGGTTCGAGGAATCGATAAAGGCCGGGGGGCAGCCGAAGGCTGTCGCGAACTGGATGATGGGAGATCTCATGAGGCTGCTGAACGAGGAGAACAGGGAATTCACTGACTGTCCACTTAAGCCTTTTCACCTGGCCGATATGCTTAAGCTCATCGATGAAGGGACTATCAGCGGCAAGATCGCCAAGACTGTCTTCGAAGAAATGTACCGGACCGGAAAGAACGCGGAAGATATCGTCAGGGACAAAGGGCTTGTGCAGATAAGCGACGAGTCCGCTATCGAAAAGATTGTCGACGAGGCGATCGCGAAGCACCAGAAAGAGGCCGAGCGGTTCAGGGCGGGTGAAGAGAAACTAATCGGCTTTTTCGTGGGACAGGCGATGAAGGCTATGAAGGGTAAGGCCAACCCCCAGGTGCTGAACGAGCTGCTGAGGAAAAAACTATCGTAGAGGGTGACCCATGGAAAACATTGTCGTCAAGACGAACTTCCCGGACGTGAACCTCCTCAGACGGGGCAAGGTGAGGGATGTCTACGAAATCGACGGGTATCTGCTGATCGTGGCGAGCGACCGGATCTCGGCCTTTGACGTGGTGCTCCCTAGCGGCATCGCGGGAAAAGGAAAGATACTTACCGGGATATCCCTTTACTGGTTCGGCCGGATGAAAGAGATCATAGAAAACCATATCGTGGCAACCGAGGTGGACGAGTATCCTGAGGTGCTTCGCAAATACCGGGAAGTCCTTGAAGGCAGGAGCATGCTGGTAAAAAAGGCGAAACCGATGCAGGTGGAATGCATTGTCAGGGGCTATCTCTCGGGCTCTGGATGGAAGGAATATAAGGCTAAAGGCACGGTCTGCGGCATCACGCTTCCCAGCGGACTCGTCGAGTCATCGAAACTCGCTGTCCCGATATTTACTCCGAGCACGAAGGCCGAAGAGGGACACGACGTGAATATCAGCTTCGACGAGATGAAGAAGATCGTCGGCGAAGAAACGGCCGGGCAGTTGAGGGATGTGAGCCTCGGGGTCTATA